>QHWK01000052.1 GCA_003223775.1 Acidobacteriota bacterium | reverse complement strand
ATGGTGCCTGCCGGCGATCCGACCGAATCGACCGTCGCCGCGCTCTCGACGCTGCTCTCGCCGGGCGACGTGATCATCGACGGGGGCAACACGAACTTTCACGACGACCAGCGCCGCGCGAAGACGCTCGCTGAAAAGCGGCTTCACTACGTGGACGCCGGCACGAGCGGCGGCATCTGGGGGCTCTCCGAAGGCTATTGCCTGATGGTCGGCGGCGAGGCGGAGATCTGCACGCGCCTCGAGCCGATCTTCGTCACGCTCGCGCCGCCGGACGGCTACCTGCGCGTCGGCGATCACGGCGCCGGCCACTACGTGAAGATGATTCACAACGGCATCGAGTACGGGTTGATGCAGGCCTATGCCGAAGGCTTCGAGCTGATGCACGAGAGCGCGTATAAGATCGATCTCGCGAAGGTCGCCGCGCTCTGGGACCACGGCAGCGTCGTGCGCTCGTGGCTTTTGCAGCTGGCGGCGCGCGCGCTCGCCGAGGACGGCGACCTGTCCGCGGTCGCCGGCTACGTCGAGGACTCGGGCGAGGGCCGCTGGACGCTCGTCGAAGGGATCGAGCGCAGCGTGCCGATGCCGGTGCTCACCGCCTCGCTCTTCACACGCTTCAGGTCGCGCCAGAACAACCCGTTCGGCGAGCGGCTGCTCGCCGCGCTGCGCAACCAGTTCGGCGGGCACGCGGTCAAGAAAACTACGTGACGATCGTCATCTTCGGCGGCGGCGGCGATCTCGCGCGCCGCAAGCTGCTGCCCGCGCTCTACAACCTGCACGTCGACGGGGTCCTGCCGCCGCGCATCGCGATCGTCGGCGTCGGCCGCAAGCCGATGAGCGACGACGACTACCGCGCGTTCGCGAAGGCGGGCGTCGAGAAGTTCTCGCGGCGCCCGATCGAGGCGCACGCCTGGGAGGCGTTCGCCGCGGCGCTCTTCTTCGTCGCCGCCGAAGTGGACGGCGAGCAGGCGCTCGCGCCGCTCGGCGCGCGGCTCGACATCGTCGAGCACGAGCGCGGCCTGAACGGGGACCGCATCTACTACCTCGCGATTCCGCCGACGCTCTTCGCGCCGACCGTGCAGCAGCTCGCGCGCTCGCGGTTCGTGCCGCCGCCCGAGGGCAGGATCGCGCGCGTCATCGTCGAGAAGCCGATCGGCCGCGATCTGCAGAGCGCGCGCGTGATCAATGACGCGATCGCCGAGGTGTTCCAGGAGCCGCAGGTCTACCGTATCGATCACTACCTGGGCAAGGAGACCGTCCAGAACATCCTCGTGATGCGCTTCGCGAACAGCATCTTCGAGCCGCTGTTCAACCAGAAGTACGTCGACCACGTGCAGATCACGGTCGCCGAGGAGGAAGGCGTCGGCACGCGCGCCGGCTACTACGAGCAGGCGGGCGCGCTGCGCGATATGGTGCAGAACCACATCCTGCAGCTGCTCGCGATGGTCGCGATGGAGCCGCCGCACTCGCTCGACGCCGACGTGATCCGCGACGAGCGGCTCGAGGTGCTGAAGTCGCTGCGGCCGATCGAGGGCGAGGCGGTGGACGCGAACGTCGTGCGCGCGCAGTACGGCCCCGGCTTCATCCTCGGCAAGGCGGCGCCGGGATACACCGAGGAGAGCGGCGTCGCGCCCGCCTCGACGACGGAGACCTACGTTGCGCTGCGCGTCTGCATCGACAACTGGCGGTGGGCCGGCGTCCCGTTCTTCCTGCGCACGGGGAAGCGGCTGCCGAAGCGCGCGAGCGAGATATCGGTTCACCTGAAAGAGGTGCCGCCGATTCTCTTCAACGCCGACCGGAGCGCGCGGCTCGATCCGACCATCCTCTCGATCCGCATTCAGCCCGACGAGGGCTTCTCGCTCGGCATCAATTCGAAGGTCCCCGGACCGCACGTGCAGATCTATCCTGTGAAGATGGATTTCCACTACGGCAGCACCTTCGGCGGCTCGTCGCCCGAGGCGTACGAGCGGCTGCTGCTGGACGTGATCGCCGGCGACGCGACGCTCTTCATGCGGCGCGACGCGGTCGAAGCCGCGTGGCAGTGGGTGATGCCGATTCTCGATCGCTGGGCGGAGCGCGGCCGCGACGGGCTTGCCGCCTATCCCGCCGGTGAATGGGGACCGTCCGAGGGCGAGGCCTTGATCGAATCGACAGGGCGACGATGGATGGCGCCGTAGCGGATCGCAGCTGGCGTGCGTCGACGCCCGAGGCGATCGACGCCGATCTCGCCGCGCTCTGGCGCGACGTCGGACGCGGCGAAACGTCCGTCGCGCGCGCCGTGATGTCGAACCTGATCGTCTTCCGCAGTCCGACATCGGCCGCCGGCGGCGACATGGCCGCGCTCGTCGGCGGCGTACCGGTCGAAGAGGTTGCCGCGCGCCATCCGTCGCGCGTGATCGTGCTCGAGCACTGCCACGGCGAAGCGCCGCGCGCGCCGTCGGCGTCGGCGGTCGGCATCCTGACGTTCGGGCCGCCGACCGCGCGCTACGGCGTGGAGCTGATCGTCGTGCGCTCGGCGTGCCCCGAGCCGTCGCTGTTGTCGATCCTTCGCCGCTTCGTCCGTGGAGACATCCCCACGAGCATCTGGTGGACCGAGGACATGTCGGATGCGGCGCCGAGCGACGCGCTGCTGACCGTCGGCCGCCAGCTCGTGTACGACAGCCGGCGATGGCGTGACGCGCGGCGCGGCGCCGCGGCGATGGCGCCGCTCGTCCGCCACCACCGCGTCGATCTGGCCGATCTGAACTGGCGACGCCTCGCGCCGCTGCGGCGCGCGCTGACGCACGCGCGCGGTCAGCTCAAATCCGACGCGTGGCGCGGCGTCGACGTGCGCGTGTCCCACGCGGCGGATGAAGCGGCGCTTGCGTGGTTGTTTTTCGGATGGCTGCGAAGCGACGGCGTCGGTTGCGCCGACCCGGCGCCGATGGCGGAGGCGGCGGCGACCGCGGCGCGCGACCGCGAGGGCGGCGCGCTCCTCGCGATCGAGATCGGCGACATGCACGCCACCTTGTCGCTGCGCAGCGCCGACGTCGTCTGCCCCGACGCGCCGCCGCTCGGCGTCGCCGCCGCGGCGGAAAGCGAGGCGGACGCAGTCGCCGCCGAACTGCGATCGCTCGCCCCCGATCGCACGCTCGCCGCCGCGCTCGAGGCGATCGTCGAACGTTTCGAACGCTAGCGCTGACGGCCGCGCAGCATCGATCGGATCTGCTGGATCTCGGCGCGAATCTCGTCGATGTCCCCGCGAGTCAGCTTCACCTTCCCCGGGTCGGCCGTCGCGTCGTCGAGGATCCGCTGCATGCGATCGAGGAGCGTCAGCGCCATGCCGAGATCGGTTTCCACCTGCGGCATGCCGTGGTTCACGGCGCCAGGCGGCGATCCGGCGGCGCCGGCGGCCGGCTGGGCGCTGGCGGCGGGCGGCGTCTGCGGCGCTTCGGCAGTCGGCGCGACCGGCGGCCGAGTGGCGGCGGGCGCCTGCGCCTGGGTCGTTTGGGGCACGCCGGTGTGCGCGACTGGATTGGCGTCGGGCGCGCTCATCGTCGCGGCATAGAAGAGCTGCAGGTGCGAGCGCACCGTCTCGAGCTGCGAGCGCGTCGCCGGATCGAGCGCGACACCGCCCGACGAAGGCTGCCCGCCCGATGTCGGACCGAGCAGCGCGGCGAGATCGGCTTCGACCTGACGATACTTCGCGCGCCAGTCCGCCTGCGGCGCGGCGACGCCGGTCGTGCCGACGGCGCCGGTCGTGCCGACCGGAACGTTCGACCGGCGCGTGAGGTATGTCGCGGCGAAGTCGGTGAAGTCCCGCTTCAGCGCCGCGATGAGCCGGCCGCTTTCCGATTGCGGCGGCGCGGCGATCGTGCCGAGCAACTGCCTCGCCTGCGTGAGCGGTTCCTGCGCCGTGGCCTGCGCGAGAACGGACGAGCTCCATGCGAGCGCCGCCACGAGGACCGCGCCGGTGAATGTCTTGAACGACACAGCTTCCCCTTTCATGCGTGTACGCCACGAGGCAGCAAGCCAGGTGCCACCGGCGTACAATGAACGCATGCGGTATCTCGTGACGGCGCGCGTCAAACAGGGGCGGAGCGCTGCGCTGGCGCGCGCGATCGATGAGGGAACGCTCGGCGCGGGCTCGGTCGCGGAAGGCGAGTACCTCCGCAACATGGCCGACGCGCGCCAGCTCGACGACGGCCGCGTGCAATGGGTGGAAGTCTGCTATTGCGCGACGCCGCTCGCCGAGGAGCGCGAGTACTGGGAGGAGTTCTTCGTCCTCGAGAAAGTCCAGGACGCGCACGCGCGCAGCCGCTGCCGCGACGCGACCGGTGCGGAGCCGTGGGCGTGCGGCGGCTGCGACTGCTCCGCCCGCCTCGAGGCGCGTCTGGCGGCGAACGGCCGCCGCTTCACACCTTAGCGCGCCGCTTTTCGCTTTTCAGTTTTTTCGACCGTATACTCGCCGACGTGGCCTCGTCCTCCATCCAGGCGTTGTTCGTGCGCGCCGGCGCCTCGCTCGAGCGCGGCCGCGGCGCCCAGGCGACGCAGATGCTCGCGCCGGCGCTGCGCTCGTCGGCGCTGAACCGCGACGAGGAGCTCACGCTCCGCTCGATGCTCGCCGAAGCGGCGCTGCTGCAGGACGATCTGGATCAGGCGGCGAACGCGCTCGGCCGGCCGCCCGACACCTTCCGCGACACCGTGCCGCCGCGCCGCCTGTCGACGTTGTGGCGGCTGCACGGACGCCTCGCCTCGGCGCGCGGCGATCAATCGCGCGCGATCGCGATGCACGGCCGCGCGCTGAAGCAGGCGGAAACCGCGCACGATTCGCGCGGCATCGGGCTCGCGCACTACGAGCTCGGGCAGTGCTACCGGCAGGTCGGCGACGCCGCCATCGTCCGCGAGCACATCTCGAAGGCGGCCTCCGCGCTGCACGCCGCCGGCGATCGCCGTCATCTCGCGCTCGTCCACTCGCTCTCCAGCATCTCGCTCGCGCAGCTCGGGCGCTACGACGAAGCGATGGCGGCGCTGCGGCAGGCGGAGCGGCTCGCCGCGATGGTGCACGCCGACGACGTCCTCGCGACGGTCTGCGGCAACCAGGCGAACGTGATGATGCTGCAGCACCGCTACGAGCAGGCGCTGGCGCTTGCCGAGCGGAGCGTGTCGCTGCACGAGGCGCACGGGTCGGGCCACGGCCTCGCCGTCGCGCTCGCGACGCTCGGCCAGATCTGCGTGCGCCTCGGCGATCTCGGCCGCGCCGAGAACGCGCTGCACCGCGCGCTCGAGGTGCGCAGCCCGATTCAGTTTCACGAGACGACCGGCGCCGTCTTCGACACGCTCGCGCAGATTCACCTGATCCGCGGCCGCTACGACACGGCGAGCGAGTTCCTCGCGCGCGCGAGCGAAGCCTACGGCGCGTACGGACGGCAGACGAGCCAGTGGTACGAGTGGTCGGTGCGCGTGCTCGGCGCGCGCCTCGCGCTGCGCCGCGGCTCGCTCGACGAAGCGGTGTCGCGCGTCGACGAGATCCTGCAGGCGGGCGCGCCGCCGTTCGACGCGCTGCAGGCGACGCTCATCGCGGCCGAGGCGCTCACCGCCGGCAACCGTGCGGCCGAGGCCGAACAGCGGCTGCAGGCGGCCGCCGACGGGCTCGATCCGCAAGTGGCGCCGGCGGCGTGGGGCGAGTACCTGCGGCTGCGCGGCATGCTGCACGCCAGAACCAGCAAGGGCGCCGACGCGTACCACGATTTCTCGCAGAGCGCGACGCTGCTCGATCTGCTCGGCGAACGCTATCAGTCGGCGCTCAGCCACCTCGCGCTCGGACGGCTCGTCGCCGAGACCGGCGCCCGATCGGTCGCCGAGCGTCATCTCAACAAGGCGTTCTTGATTTTCCAGCAGCTTGGCGCCGATCGCGATCTCGACGACACGCGCGAGGCTCAGGCGCTGCTGACGACGGTTCCCGGAGCTGCTCGGCCGCGAGACGGCGGCGGCGCTTCTCGATGCCGCCGCCGCCGATGCGAGCGTCGTCTTCGTGCACGAGCCGGGCGGCGACGTCCACGTGATCGCCTCGGCCGGCTGCGACGACGATGCGGCGCGCACGCTGGCGCGCGCCGCCGCCAACGGCCTCGTCTACGGCCGCGGCACGCTCGTCGTCGAATCGCTCGGCCGCGCTGCCGACGGCCCGCGGCTCGGCCTCATCGCGTCGCCGCGGCCGATCGGCGATCCGGTGATGCGCCGGCTCCGCATGATCGCCGCCGTCGCGCGGCAGGGATTCGCGCTGTGCTCGGCGCGCGATCGACAGCCGCCGGTCGTCGGCGGCGCCGTCGATCGATCGCTCGAGCCGCTGCTGCCGGGATTCCTGTCGGCGAGCGCCGCGATGACGCGCGTCGTCGAGCAGATTCAGCGCCTGTCGGGCAACGACCTCACGGTGCTGATCACGGGCGAGAGCGGCACCGGCAAGGAGCTGGTCGCGCGCGCGATTCATGTCGGCTCGCACCGCAGCGCCGCGGTGTATCTGCCGTACAACTGCACGACGACCGGCCGCGATCTCGCCGACAGCCAGTTGTTCGGGCACCGTCGCGGCGCGTTCACCGGGGCCGTCTCCGATCAGCCGGGGCTCGTGCGCACCGCCGTCGGCGGCACGCTGTTCCTCGACGAGATCGGCGATCTCCCGATCGACGTGCAGCCGAAGCTGCTGCGGTTCCTCGAGCAGTCGGAGATCATGCCGATCGGCGAGACCAAGCCGCAGCGCGTGGACGTTCGCGTGCTGGCGGCCACCAACGCGGATCTCGAGCAGCGCGTGGCCGAAGGCAAATTCCGCGAGGACCTCTACTACCGCCTGAGCGTCATTCGTATCCACGTGCCGCCGCTGCGCGAGCGGCGCGAGGAGATCCCGCACCTGAGCACGTACTTCCTGCGCGAGGCGCTCGAGCGGCTCGGCAAGCCGGACGTGCACCTGAGCTCGGAGACGCTCGACGTCTTCTCGCAGTACTGGTGGCCCGGCAACGTGCGGCAGCTGAAGAACGAAATCCAGCGGGCGGTCGCGTTGAGCGCGCCGGGCGGGACGGTCGAGCCGGCGCACCTCTCGCCGGAGATTCACTCGACGCGGCTCACCACGGCGGTCACCGCGTCGGCGCCGAGCGCCGCGCGTCACGCGCCGTCGTCGCCGAACCTCGCGACAGCGGTCGAGGAGGTGGAGCGCGACCTCATCCAGGCGGCGCTCGACCGCGCCGGCGGCAACATCTCCGAAACGGCGCGCTCGCTGGGGCTGACCCGCCGCGGCCTCTACCTGAAGATTCGTCGACTCGGCCTCGACACGCGGTCCGACGTCGAGGCCCCCCACTGACTGAATCGGATACTGTCGAGTGGATACCGGATAGTCAGTTTCCAGGTTTGCTGGCTACCTAGTTACCAACTTGCACAGAGAGTTCGAGCTCTGCACTAATTCGTAACACACTGATATCACAATCGTTAGGTCCCAGGCCCCACTTTCGGACTGCACACGGCTGCAATGGGCGCGGCATTTGATAGGTCCGTCAGCACACCCTGGAGACCATCGTGAAGCACATCTGGACGGACGCCAAACCGACGAAGCAGGCCGAGCCGAAGCCGGCCAAGCAGGCCGACAGCAACAAACGCACGACCGACCGCCGCGACATCGAGCTGCCCGCCCGCCTGACGTGGAAGGACCAGCGCGGCACGACGCGCTTCGCCACCGTCGTCACGCGCAATGTGAGCGACTTCGGCGTCTACGTCGAGACCCCGTCGCCGCTGTCGATCCCGCTCTTTCGTCTGGTGCAGTTCCAGCTCGAACGCGACGGCCGCGCCGGCGAGGCGCTTCCAGGATGGCTCCAGCAGGGCCGCGTGCTGAGCGCGGTCTACCGCGTCACGCCGCCTTCCTCGTCGCGGAAGCAGGGTCTCGCGCTCCGGCTGATGGTGGACCCTCGGCGAGTGGCCGCGGTCGTCGAGGACGCCCGCGCCACGGCGTAAACGCGTCGACGAACGCCCCGAAGCAAGGCCGGCGAACGCCGGGCAACAAGAAAGCCGGGAAGTCGCAATGAGGAACAGGCATTCGGCGCACGGCGCGACCTACGACGAATTCCTGTTCCTCAACTCGCTCGTGCTCAGCTGCGCCCTTCGCGTTTTCGCCAGTATCTGGCGAGCCCTCGCCAGCTCAGGTCGAATCGTCCGGCGACTTCGTAGCTCCTCGTCGCTGCCCGCGCGCGCGAGCGACGCTTTCACGAGCCCCGCCACGAGCGAGAGCTGATCGGCCATCTCGGTGAGATGCGGATCGACCAGCACGTACGGACCGAAGTGCGTGACGAAGAGCGTGCCGGCGCGCCACGCGCCGATGCGCGCGAGGCTCTCGCGCCACACCTCGAGATCGATGTCGGGCGGCGGCGTCGGCGGCATGATGAACTGGCCTGACTGCAGGCGGATGCCGCACGCGTCGCCGACGAACGCGATGCCGGCGTCGCCGCAGAAGTAGCTGACGTGGTGCGACGCGTGGCCCGGCGTGTACGCGATGTCGAGGCGGCGTCCGCCGGCCTCGATGCGCTCGCCGCCCTTCAACACCTCGAGTCGATCGGCGGGCACCGGCAGGAACTCGCCCCACAGCCGATCCATCTCGCCCGGCCACAACCGCGACGCGCTCGCGATCAGCTTTTCGGGATTCACCATGTGCGGCGCGCCGTTCTCGTGCACGTAGACGCGCAGCGACGGGTTCTCGCGCGCGAGGGCGCCGGTGGCGCCGGCGTGATCGAGATGGATGTGCGTGAGCAGAATCGCGCGCACGTCGCCGATCTCGATCCCGCCGCGCGCGAGGCGGCCGCGCAGCGCCGGCAGCGTGGACGCCGGACCCGGATCGATGAGCGCGGCGCCCGCCGGCCCGTGCAGCACCGCCGTCGCGATCACGCCGCGGACGCCGAGAAAATCGAGGTCGATGTAGGAGAGGCCCGACGCGAGTGTGTTCATGAGTCGTTCTTTCGGCGCGCGCGCACGACGCTGACGACGACGATCGCCGCGACGACGGCGAGGCCGACGAGGCCGGAGCGGCCGATCCACCGCTCGAGCGTCTCCCAGCTGTAGGCGAGCGAATAGCCGGCGATGGCGATCGCGGTCGACCAGGCGATCGCCCCCGCGGCGTTGTAGAAGATGAACGACGGCCAGCGCAGGCCGCTCGCGCCGGCGAGCACCGCGCCGAACACGCGCAGCCCCGTGATGAAGCGCGCGATGAACACCGTGCGGCCGCCGTGCCGGTCGAAGAATCGATCGAACTGCTCGAGCCGCGCGCGCGTCAGCCCGAGGCGCGACCCGAAGCGCTCGACCAGCCCGCGGCCGTAGCGGCGGCCGATGAAGAAGCCGAGGTTGTCGCCGAGCACCGCGCCGCCAACCGCCGTCACAATCACCCACGGCAGCGACAGCCGGCCGAAATTCGCCATCGCCGCGCCGGCCAGGAGCGCCGTCTCGCCAGGCACCGGCAGGCCCGTGTTCTCGAGGAACACGCCGAAAAAGACCACCGCATAGCCATATCGTGCGAAGAGATCGACCAGCCATTCCGGCATGACGCAATTAAGAATTGAGAATTCGGAATTGAGAATTCGTCGTCACACTGTCACGACCGTGATCATGAATTCTTAATTCTCAATTCCAAATTCTTAATTTCGGTACCCCGGCCCGCGAAGCGGGCGACCCGGTCGTTCGGCGGTGATCGTCCCGTCGGCGACGACGCGGCGGCCGTTCACGAACACGTGCCGGATGCCGACCGAGTAGCGGTTCGGATCCTCGAACGTCGCCACGTCGCGGATCGTGGCCGGATCGAAGACGGTGATGTCGG
>QHWK01000896.1 GCA_003223775.1 Acidobacteriota bacterium | reverse complement strand
CGCGCGGAATGCGCCGATCCTGCGCGGCCTCCGCATCACCGGCTTCGCGTTCGCCGACAACTACATCAAGGACGCGGAGCGCTCGCGCGTCGTCGGACAGGTGACCTTCGAGTCGAAGTACGCGAGCGCCGGGTTCGATGCGATCAAGGCGCACGATCAGCCGTCGATCCGCAACGCGGACGTCGAAGCGAGCGGCTGGTCGTGGTGGGCGACGCCGAAGCTGCCGTTCGAGTCGACCGCGTCGGTCGAGGCGCTGCTGCGCTACGACCACCTGCAGCCGAATGCGCTCGTCCCGGCCGACCGCACGCGGACGATCGCCGGCGTCGCGTACTGGTTCAAGAACCAGGGCTCGTACCAGTCGGCGCTGCTCGTCGACTATGACGGCCAGACCTTCCACAACTTCGTTCCAGCTCAACCAAAACAGACACGGGTGGCACTGCATGCGCTCATCAACTTCTGACACGAAAAAGGGGTCGTACCCCTTTTCCGCGAAAAAGGGGTACGACCCCTTTTTCGCCGCGGCGCTCGTCGTCGTCGCTCTCGGCGCTGGCGTCTCGGCGGCCGTGAAGATCAACGGCGCTGGCGCGACCTTTCCCTACCCGATCTACTCGAAGTGGTTCTCCGAGTACAACAAGCTGCATCCCGACGTCGAGATCAACTACCAGTCGATCGGATCGGGCGGCGGCATCCGTCAGATCCAGGCGCAGACGGTGTTCTTTGGCGCCACCGACGGCCCGATGACGCCGGACCAGCTGCAGGCGTCCCCGTCGAAGATCCTCCACTTCCCGACGGTCCTCGGCGCCGTGGTCCCCGTCTACAACATCCCGAACGTGAGAGCCGAGCTGAAGTTCAGCGGTTCGCTCCTTGCCGACATCTTTCTCGGCAAAGTGACGAAGTGGAACGATCCGGCGATTGCAAAGCTCAACCCCGGCGTCTCGCTGCCCGGGAGCGACATCACCGTCGTGCATCGATCGGATGGATCGGGGACGACCTATATCTGGGTCGACTATCTGTCGAAGACGTCGCCCGAATTCCTGAAGAAGGTCGGCGTGAACACGTCGGTGAACTGGCCGACCGGCGTCGGCGGCCGCGGCAACGAGGGCGTGTCGGCGCTCGTGACGCAGACGCCCGGCGCGCTCGGCTACGTCGAGTTGATCTACGCGCTGCAGAACAAGATCAGCTACGGCACGGTGCAGAACATGGCGGGCGAGTTCGTCAAGGCGTCGGTCGAATCGGTGACGGCCGCCGCCTCCGCCGCCGCCAATCCGAAGGACAAAGCCATGTCGAAGGCGATGATCGACTTCATGAAGTGGGCGCTCACCGACGGCCAGAAGTACTGCGGGGATCTCGGCTACGCGCCGCTGCCGGCCGACGTCGTGAAGCTCGAGCTCGCAGCCCTTGGCAGGGTAAAGACGTCGTAGGCCTCGGTGCAGAGGAAGGACTTCGGCTTTCGCGTCGGGACGGGCGCGTTCGCGCTCGTCCTGCTCCTCATCGTCGCCGCGATCGGCGTGGAGCTGACGCGCCAGTCGCTGCCGTCGATCCAGAAGTTCGGCTTCTCGTTCTGGCGCACGCAAACCTGGGATCCCGTCGCCGGCGACTTCGGCGCGCTGCCGTTCATCTGGGGCACGCTCTACTCGTCGGTGCTCGCGCTGCTGATCGCGGCGCCGATCGCGCTCGGCATCGCCGTGTTCATCGCCGAGCTCTGTCCGGCGGTGCTGCGCCAGCCGCTTGTGTTCCTCACCGAGCTGCTCGCCGCGATCCCGTCGATCGTCTACGGGCTGTGGGGCATCTTCGTCCTCGTGCCGGCCGTGCGCGCGGTCGAGACGTCGATGCCCGCGTCGCTTCGCTCGCTGCCGTTGTTCAGCGGGCCGCCGCTCGGCCTCGGGATGCTGGCCGCCGCGCTGATTCTGGCCGTGATGATCGTCCCGTTCACCTCGTCTGTGTCCCGGGAGGTGCTGAAGTCGGTGCCGGCGGCGCAGCGGGAGGCCGCGTACGCGCTCGGCGCGACGCGCTTCGAGGCGATCCGCGCCGCGCTCTACTACGCGCGCACCGGCATCGTCGGCGCCGTGATGCTCGGCTTCGGCCGCGCGCTCGGCGAGACGATGGCCGTGACGATGGTGATCGGCAACAACCCGCGCATCTCGACGTCGCTCTTCGCCCCGCAGTACACGATGGCCGCCGTGATCGCGAACGAGTTCACCGAGGCGGCCGACAACCTGTATCTGTCGGCGCTCGTCGAAATCGGCCTCGTGCTCTTCGTCG
>QHWK01000051.1 GCA_003223775.1 Acidobacteriota bacterium | reverse complement strand
ATCGACGAGCAGGCCGTCGTTCTGCTCCTCGACGTCGAGAGCGTCCTGCCCCTGACGATCACCGCGTCGTTTCGTCCGCGGCTGCGGCTGATGTGGCCGGCGACATCGATGACCGGCGCAATCGGCTGGGACGCGGCCGAGCACGTCTACGCCCTCAGCGAGGAAACCGGCCGGTACGCCGGCATCATCGGCTGCCCGTACGCGCGCGACGTGTCGGTGATGCCGTATCAGGAAGAACCGCGCGACGTGCCGAACCGCTTCGTCATCGAGGTCGCACCCGAACTCCTGCGCACCCGTCGGATCCCGATCGTGATCGCCGGAAGCGTCGAGGGACGGGCGCAGGCGAAGGCCGTACACGACCGCGTCCTCGGATCGGTGCAGGACTTCTACGAGCGGACGGCAGATCATTACGCGCAGCTCGATCGTGAAACGATGGTGGTGACGACGCCCGACGAGCGCCTCAACACCGCGTTCGAGTGGGCGAAGATCGGGATCGACAAGGCCGTGGCCGCGAGTCCGCTGCTCGGTACCGGGCTGCTGGCCGGCTTCCGTACATCGGGCGACAGCGAGCGCCCCGGGTTCGCGTGGTTCTTCGGTCGCGACGCGCTGTGGACCACGCTCGCGACCAACGCCGAAGGTGAATTTGCGACGACGCGTGCCGCCCTCGAGTTCCTGCGCAAGTTCCAGCGGACCGACGGGAAGATTCCTCACGAGATATCGCAATCGGCGCCGCTCGTCTCGTGGTTCGATCGCTACCCGTACGCATGGGCCAGCGCTGACGCGACGCCGTTGTACGTGATCGCGCACGGTGACTATTGGCGCGCGACAGGCGATCGCGAATTTCTCGAGCGGGCGTGGCCGTCAGTGGTGAGCGCGTATCGCTTCTCCGCGGGGACTGACAGCGACGGCAACGGACTGATCGAGAACACGAACGTCGGCCATGGATGGGTCGAAGGCGGCGCGCTCTACCCGGCGCACGAAGAGATCTACCTGCAGGGACTGTGGGTGGCCGCGGCACGGTCGATCGCGGAGCTCGCGACGGCGATGAACGATTCGGCGCTCGCGACCGCCGCGGCCGAGGCCGCCGAACGAACGCGTGCGGCGATGGAGCGCGCGTACTGGCGCGCCGATCGCGGCTTCTATGCGTTTGCCACCGCGTTACCGCGCTCGTCCGCGGCCATCGCCGAGTCCGGGCCAAACCGCGGACGACGGCAGGACAGACTGAAGGCGCTCCGCGACGCGCGGCTCATCGACGAAGACACGGTGCTGCCGGCGGTTCCGCTGTGGTTCGGGACGGCCCAGGACGACCGCGCGCAGTCGGAACTCGATCATCTCGGCTCCGCGGCGATCGCGACCGACTGGGGCGATCGTCTCCTCTCGAACGACACCGCCCGCATGTCGGGTACCAGGCACTGATGGCGAACGCGCTGCTGACCTTTCCTGGCGCGCTCGGCTACGTCACCGAACTGCTGTCGGGTGATTTCGCGACGCCGTTCGGTCGATCGTCACATCATCAGGTCTGGTCCGAGGCGATGGTCGTCACGCCGATCGTGCACGGTCTGTTCGGCATCGAGACGCTGGACGGCGGCACGACGCTGCGTGTCGCGCCGGCGTTGCCGGGCGCATGGGACCGTGCGGCTGCGGCGGGCGTGCGTGCCGGAGCAGCGCGGTATGACGTGATCGTCGAACGCGCATCCGGCCGGATGGTCGTGCGGTTCACGCGACGCGATTCGGATCGCCGGAGCGTCCGGCTCGTCGCTGCGCCGGCGCTGCCGCTCGATGCGAAGATCCGCGGCGTCACGGTGAACGGCTCACGCGTGAAGCACGAGACGACGATCGCCGGCGACGTTCAACGCGTGGGGGTGAGCGTCGAGGAGTCCTCGCGCGTGACGGAAATCGTCTTCGCCTACGACGAGGGCACCGACGTGTCCGTCGATGTGCCGGATCTGCATCAGGGCGAGGCAAGCGGGAACCTGCGCATCCTTCGCGCCGCCGCGGATGCGCGCGTTCTCCGCCTCCGCCTCGAAGGCCGCGGCGCTCGCACCTACGTGCTCAGCGTGCGGACGCCGAAGCGGCTTGGAGCGGTTGAAGGCGTCGTGGTCGTGCGTGCGAACGGGCGGGATCAGCAACTGCGGGTCAGCTTCGAGGGGCCCGCCGACACCTACATCCGGCGCGACATCGTCGTCCCGCTGCTTCAGCGTTAGAGCACCTTATCGGCGGCGCCTTCCCTGATCGTCACGACACGCCCGCCGCGGACGTTCTTCAGCGCGTCGACGCGTCCGCTCGGCCAGAGGATTTCGATCGAGTCGGCCGCGCTGGACGCTCCGAGTCCAAAGTGCACGCGGAGATCGTCGTGCGAGTAGTAGCTGGACTGACTCAGCACCGCTCGCGCCTGCGTGCGTCCGTTCGCCGTTACTCGAACGGTTGCGCCGAGTGCCGCGCGGTTGGAGGTCGTGCCTTCGAGCTTCAACGCGATCCAGTGGTTCGGCCCTGCGTACTCGTTTCGCAGGAGCGACGGGGGCTCGTTCATGTTGAACACGAGGACATCGATGTCGCCGTCGTTGTCGAAGTCGCCGAACGCGGCGCCGCGGCTCGAATGGTCCGCGAGCGGACCGGCTGCACCCGCACCCATGACGCGTGCGAAGCGCGCGCCGTCCACGTTGCGAAACATGACGCGCGGACCGCGATGCGGATACTGCTTCAGCACCTGCTCCACTTCGGGATACACGTTGCCCGTCATGTAAACGATGTCAGGGCGGCCGTCGTTGTCGAGATCCGGCATGCCCGCTCCCCACTCGACGTAGCGATTCAGGATCCCGAGCCCCGCCGCGGCGGCGACGTCCTCGAAGAGGCCCTTGCCGAGATTCCGGTACAGCGCAGGGACGTCGTCGGCGAAATGCGTCTTCAACACATCGACCAGGCCATCGCTGTTGTAGTCGCCGACGGCGAGCCCCATGCCGGCCTGCTGCGTCCCGTTCTCGCTGTTCGATCCAGCCGTCGCCGTCGAAGTCGGCGGCAGCCGCCGTCATCGGATAGCGACCGGTCACGCGCGCGATCCCCGACCGGTTCGACACATCCGCGAATCTGCCGCTGCCTTCGTTGTGAAACAGGAGATTCGTGTCGGTCGGCAGCCCGCGCGGACCGCAGTTGACCGGAACGCCCTTCCAGAGGCAGTTCGGCCCGTTCCCCACCTCGGCCGCCGTCGCCAGATCGAACCGCAGGTAGTTGGCCACGAACAAGTCGGCGCGGCCGTCGCGATCGTAGTCGACGAACGAACACCCGGATCCCCACCGTGTGCCGCCGGTCGGCAGCCCCGCGCGCGCCGTGACGTCCTCGAACCGGCCGTCGCCGCGGTTGCGGTACAGCACGTTCTGGCCGTAATAGGTGATGAACAGATCCAGCCAGCCGTCGTTGTCGTAGTCGCCGGCGCACACGCTCGACGCCCATCCAACGGCGGTCAGGCCGGCGCTCGACGTGACGTCGGTGAACGTCCCATCGCGGTTGTTGCGGTACAGCCGCGAGAGCGGCGCCTGGCCCTCGGCGTAGGTCTCGGCCTCGCGCGCGTTCGCTTTCAGCCGCGTGCCGTTCAGCACGAGCGCGTCGATCCAGCCGTCGTTGTCGTAGTCGAGCAGCGCGACGCCCGCGCCGTTGGTTTCGATGATGAACCGCTTGCGATCGACGCCGCCGTAGACGGTCGGCTGCCGCAGCCCGGCACATCCGCAATCCAATGCGCAATGCCCAATGCGCAATCCGCAATCCAATCCGCAATCCCCAATCCGCAATCCGCAATCCAATCCGCAATCCGCAATCCGCAATCCGCAATTTACTTGTCGCCCTGGAGCCGCTCGGCGATGGCGAACTCGCGCTTCGCCTCGTCGCTCCGTCCCGTCTGCTGCAGCAGCTGCGCGAGCAGGTAGTGCGCCGTCTTGTTGTTCGGGTCGTACTGGATCGCGCGCCGCAGCATCTCCTCGGCGGCCTCGGGCTGGTTGGTCCGGCTGTAGGCCTTCCCCAGCAGAATGTAGGGACCGCTGAAGTACGGGTTGATCCAGAGCGACTGCTGCAACGCCGTGATCGATTCGTCCCACTTCTGCTGGCGGGAATAGATGTCGCCGATGCGGTAGAACGCCATGGCGTGCACCGGGCTGATCGCCAGCTCCTCGCGCAGCAGCGCGAGCCCTTCGTCCAGCCGCGACCTGAAGATCGCGATCTGCCCGAGCAGGTAGTGCGCTTCCGGCAGCTTCGGATCCTTCTGCAGGGCCGTTTTCAATTCGGCCTCGGCGAGATCCTCCAGCTCGAGCCGATTCATCATCTGGCCGGCGATCAGGTGCGCGGCAGCCGATGTCGGCGGGAGGTGGAAGGTCCGCGCGAACGATTCGCGCGCCTTGTCGGTCTGGCGCGTCTGCGCGTACGCCATGCCGAGCGTGTAGGCCAGCTTGACGTCGTCGGGCACGAACGGGCGGATTTCTTCCAGATACGGGATCGCTTCGGCGAGGTGGCCTACGAGGTAGTGCGACAGACCAAGCACCTGCACCGCTTCACGCCGTTCGGGCGAGCCGGGTTCGAGCTGCCCGACCGCTGCGGTGAGCGTGTCAATCGCGTGGGCGGGATCGTTGGCGTGGTAATAGGCGAGGCCGAGTAACTCGGCGACGCGCGGGTTGCCGCGCGCATCGAGCTTCTGGAGCTGCTCGACGGCCGCAGCCGCCTGACCGCCGTCAATCAGCGCCCGCGCATGGGCGAGCGCCGCGGCGACCGTCGGCGGCTGCGCGGGCGGCGTCGGCGAAGGCGTCTGGGCCGAGACGATCCCGATCGAGATCAGTGCGGCGGACGTGCCGACGCGCACGGCGTCAGCGGCTCGACGCCAGACCACGTCCGCTCCCTTCTTTCAGCACGTGAAACGTATCCACGGCCAGGCTGTCCCAACTCTCCTCGAGGCCGCTCGGCCAGCGGACCTCGACGCGCTCGATCCGCGCGGCATCGCCCAGTCCGAAGTGAACGCGGAAATCGTTCTGCGACAGATAGCTGCCGCCGCCGCGCACTTCGTCCCAGCGGGACACGCCTGCGGCGACGCACCGCACGCGCGCGCCGATCGCGTTCCGGTTCGATTTCGTTCCCGTGAGCGCCAGCGTCACCCAGTGATGGCCCGACTCGTCGTGCAGCCGGAACAGATCCGGCGTGTCGTTCACGTTCGCGACCGCGACGTCCACGTGGCCGTCATTGTCGACGTCGACGAACGCGGCGCCGCGGCCCGCCTTCGCCGCGGTGATCGGCTCCCCGAGCCGTTCGCTGATGTCGGCGAAGCGGCCGTTGCCGAGATTGCGGTACACCACTTTGCGCTGCCGGTATGCGGCTTCGGTCTTCAGCTGCACGACCTCCGGGTACACGTGGCCGTTGACGAGAAACAGATCGGGCCAGCCGTCGTTGTCGAGATCGATCCAGCCGGTGCCCCAGCCAAGCCAGCGTGTATTGATGCCGATGCCCGACGGAAACGTCCGATCCTCGCACGAGCCGTCGCCGATGTTGGCGTACAGCGTCGACGTGTCGCCGGCAAAGTTGGTCTTGAACACGTCCATCGTCCCGTTGCGATCGTAGTCGCCGATCGCCACGCCCATGCCGGCCTGCGGCTTGCCGTCCTGGCTGTAAGCGCAGCCGCTCGTGACGCCGACGTCGACGAACGTGCCGTCGCGGTTGTTGCGATAGAGCGCGCTCGGATTCGAGTCGTTTGCGACGTACAGATCGGTCCAGCCGTCGTTGTCGAAGTCGAGCGTGCTCACGCCGAGCCCGTACGTGCCTTTCGCGCGCGTGATCCCGGCGCGCTCCGAGACGTCCTCGAAGGTGCCGTTGCCGCGGTTGCGATAGAGCGCGTTTTTGCCGCCGGTGAGCCCGGGCGGGCCGCACGCCACTTTGATGCCTTTGTAGCGGCAGAGACCCGATTCAGGCGTGGGCGCTGTCGCGAGATCGAGATCGATGTAGTTGGCCACGAACAGGTCGAGGCGGCCGTCGCGATCGTAGTCGAGGAACGCGCAGCCGGTGCCCCAGCGCGTGCGCGCGTTGGAGAGCCCCGCGCTCCGCGTGACGTCCTCGAAGGTGCCGTTCGCGCGGTTGTGATACAGGCGGTTCTGTCCGAAGTAGCTGACGAACAGATCGTCGTACCCGTCGTTGTCGTAGTCGCCGACGCACGCGCCTTGCCCCCAGCCGCTCGCCGCGAGACCCGCTTTCGCCGTCACGTCCTCGAACGTGCCGTCGCGACGGTTGCGATAGAGATGATTGGTCGGCGCGCGGCCCGGCGCGAACCCTTCGAGCGTCGTCCCGTTGACGAAGAACAGGTCGATCCAGCCGTCGTTGTCGTAATCGATCGCGGCGACACCGGTGCCCGTCGTCTCCAGCAGGTACTTGTTGGACGTCGCGCCGCCGTAGACGATCGCGCCGTCGAGACCGGCCGCGCGCGCGATATTACTGAAACGAAAACTGAGCGCCGACGCGTCACGATCGAATCGGGACCCGCAGGCGCCGTGCGGCTTGCAGTTCTTTCCGGGACTCCGCCAGCGCGCCGCGGCGGCGCAGTGCGAGCGCGAGTTGAAAGTGCGCCTGCGCGTTGTCCGGATCGAGGCGAACGGCTTCGCGGAATTGCGCGATCGCGCGGCTGACGTTGTCGGCCTTCAGCTGCTCGAGCCCCGCGTTGACGGCGAACACGGCAGCCTGAGCGTCGGCCTTCCGCTTCGTCAGGCGATCGGCTTCGGCGAACGCCGCCGCCGATCCTTCCGGATCGCGCGTCGCCTGCAGCGCCTGGCCCAGGCTGGTGTGCGCCTCGGCCGACGAGGGGTTGATCCGGATTGTTTCGCGGAACTCGCTCACCGCGCGATCGAGGTTGCCCTGCTGTCGGTAGACCGTGCCGAGCATGTAATGCGCGTCGGCGTACTGCGGCCGCCGCGCGAGCGCCTTCTCGAAGAGCGTCGCTGCTTCGTCGGCACGGCCGGTTTGCCACAGCACGACGCCGAGCGTGTACGGCGCTTCGGGAAGCGTGGTGTCTGCGTCCATCGCCGTGCGCAGCGCGCGTTCGGCTTCATCGAAATCGTCCTGCTGCTTCAAGGCGAGCCCGAGATCGTAGAATCCTTCGGCGTTGGCGGGATCGCGGCGCGTCAGCTCACGGTATTCGGCGGTCGCGCCGGCGAGGTCGCCTTTCTGCATCAACGCGGTCCCGAGGTTGAGACGCGCCGCCGCGTGATCCGGGTAGCGCGCGATCACGGCGCGCAGCGCCTCGATTGCCTGATCCGCATCGCCGCGCTGCATCAGCGCGAGCCCGAGGCTGTTGCCCGCGTCGGACAAGGTCGGATCGAGGTCGACCGCGCGACGGAACTCGGCGACGGCGCCGTCGAGATCGCCCGACGCCTGCAGGGCGACGCCGAGCTGCGTGTGAGCCGCCGCGAGCATCGGCGCATGTCGCAGCGCCACGCGAAGGTCGCGGATCGCGGCGGTCAGATCGCCCTGCTGCCGCTCGGCGACGCCAAGATAGTACCGGGCCTCCGCGTGGGTCGGGCGTAACGCGACCGCCCGGCCGAGCGCTGCCCGGGCGGGCTCGATCTGTTTTGTCCACCACAACGTCGCGCCGAGATGGTACAGCGCGTCGAAGAACGTCGGCCGAATCGCAATCGCCTGCTCGAATTCGGCGATCGCGTCGTCGGTCCGCCCGACGAGACCGAGGACGAATCCCAGCCGGTCGTGCGCCTCCGCGAGCTTTGGCGCGCGCGCGATCGCCGCGCGGTACTCTGTGATCGCCGCCTCGAAGCTCTGTCCGCGTTCGTGCACCACGCCGAGCAGGTAGTGCGCGCGCGACGACTCCGGATGCCGCGTCAGGACGTCGCGTGCGAGCGATGCGGCTTCGTCGAGGTGGTTGGCTGCAGCCAGGCGTTCACCGCGTGCGATCGTCTGGTCGACGCCCGGCACGGACCCGGGTTGCGCGCCCGCGCCAGTCGCGCCGGCGACGATCAACGCCGCGATGCGCGCCATCGAAAGGAGCCGGCGAGACATCGGGCGGATGTTACACCCCCTCGTCACCGGGCTTCAGCGCCTTCGACCGTTACGTCGGTCGCCGTGAAATCATCACGCAGCCGCACGGTGACGACGCCGCCTTCGTCCAGAGCCCAGGCGGATCGCGTCTGGGTGCCGAGCTCCGCCGGGCTCACGCGCGGTATCTCGACGCCGCCGATGCTGACGCGCGCTGGCGATGCGCGACGAACGAGCACCCACAGATCGCGCGGCAACGGACGGTATGGTCCGGTCGGCGCGCCGATCGTGATCGTCTCGCTCGCGGCGGTCGACCGGTGGCGGAAGATCCGCGTCACCGACACTCCCCGCGTGTACGCGCGCGTCTCCCCATCGTCTTCGTACAGGGACGCCTCGGCGTTGTCGCCGGGCATCGCGATCACCCGGAGCGGTTGACCGCGCAGTTCGCCGGTATGCTGCACCGCTGGATGTTCGAAAATCAGCGAACCGGCCCTCGCGAAGATCGGGATCGATCGCAGCGTGACCGGCACACGATGCCTGGCTCCGCCCGCAAGTCGCGCGCCGCTCCAGAAGTCCACCCACGCGCCTGGCGGCAGATAGACCGAGCGCTCCGACGCGTTCGGCCACAGGACCGGGGCAATCAACAGATCGCTGCCGAACATCACCTCGTCGTCGAGACCGTAGGTGCCGGGGTCGGTCGGGAACTCGAGCATCAGCGGACGCAGCGCTGGAAGCCCGGAGATGCTCGCGTCGTGCATCACGTTGTAGATGTGCGGGAGCAACTCGTAGCGCAGCTCGATCGCGCGCCGGTTCAGCGCTTCGTGCTCCGTTCCGTACGACCACGGATCCTGATCGGGCGTGCCGAAGGTCGTGTGCGTGCGCATGAACGGGTAGAACACGCCGAGCTGCAGCCAGCGCGTGTAGAGCTCCGCGGTCGGCGCTTCGGCGAAGCCGCCGATGTCGACCCCGACGAAAGGCATGCCCGAGAGGCCCATGCCGAGCAGCAGCGGAATCGATCCGCGCAGGTGCGTCCATTCGCTGACGTTGTCACCGGCCCACACGGCCGCATACCGCTGGCCGCCGGCGTAAGTCGCGCGCGTGAGGACGAACGGGCGCGCATCGGGACGCAGACGCTGCAGCCCTTCGTACGTCGATCGCGAGGCCAGCTGACCGTACACGTTGTGCACGTCGGCATGCGACGCGGGCGCGCCCTCGTTGTCGAACCGGACGTCGAGCGGCATCGTGCCGGTCGGCGTGTCGAACACCGCCGGCTCGTTCATGTCGTTCCAGATCCCGGAGATGCCGATGTCGAGCAGGCGGGCATACAGCGATCCCCACCACGTCCGCGTGGCCGCTCGCGTGAAGTCGGGGAACACGCTGGGCCCGGGATTGCGTTCCGCGCGCGCGGGCCACACCGCCGCTTCGTAGACCGAGCCGTCGACGTTCCTGACGAAGTGATCGCCGGCGATGCCCGTGTCGTACGGTTCGTAGCCCGCTTCTTTCTTCGGGTGCGCATCGACGATCGTGACGAGGTGAAACCCCTGCTGACCAAGATCGGCGACGAGCCGCGCGGGATCGGGAAAGCGTTCCGCGTCCCACGTGAACGGCTTGTATCCATCCTGATAGTGGATGTCGAGCCAGATGGCGTCGGCCGGAATGCGGCGCGCGCGGAAGTTCTGCGCGACGAAGCGGACGGTCGACTCAGGGTAATAGCTGTAGCGGCACTGATGGTACCCGAGCGCCCATCGCGGCGGCATCGGCATCCGGCCGGTCAGCGCGGTGTATCTCGAGACCACGTCGGCGGGCGTCGGGCCGTTGATGAAGTAGTAATTCAGCTCGCCCTGCTCGGCGCCGAACGCGAGAGTACCGGCGGAGGTATGACCGATGTCGAAGTTGGTGCGCGACGTATTGTCGAGAAACAAGCCGTGCGCCCGGCCCGCGCGCATCACGATCGCAAACGGCACCGAGACGTAAATCGGATCGGTGTCGGCGCCGTAGCCGAACGTGTCGCTGTTCCACATCGTGTAGCTGTAGCCGCCCTGCTGACGTCCGCGCTTGTCGAGCAGGCCGTTCTTCTCGCCGAGGCCGTAGACGTGCTCGTCGATCCGCAGCCGCTTGTAGACGCGCGTCCTCGCGCCGGACCACGCGATGCCCTGCGCGCCGTCGTCTTCGTCGAGCACGTCGCCCGCGGTGTCGGCGATGGACACGCGGAACGGCGAATGGCGCGCGGTGACGCGGAGCGATGCCGTCGTCAGCACCGTCCGATCCGGGTCCGTCGAAACGGCGGGCGCCGCGCCGGCGGCCGGCAGCGCCAGGACGGCATACGAGTGATCGCGCCCGAACTCGCGAGTCGGCGAGAAGCGGACGCGGATGATATCGGCGGTCACCGCCGTCACCGAGACGATCGATCGTCCATCGCGAAACGTGAGCGACGACGACGTTCGGCCGGCCGCCTGCATCGCGCCAACCGTGGACCACTGCGCCCGGGCGGGCCCGGCCGCAAGGATCATCGCGACCGCGAGAAGCCGTGTCGCTCGCGAGATTCGATGCACCTGGCACCTCCGAACAGCACCGCGAACCGCGACGCCGGGACCGCAGATGACGGTCGCCGAGAGCGGAGTCGATGCTACATTACGGCCGCAGCCGTTGCCAGATCGTCCCGCACGAACGGAGCTCACACCATGCAGCCGATCACCGGCGTGGTCACGCACAAGATTCTCGAGCCCATCGACATCGGGATCATCGTCGTCTACTTCATCGTCGTGTTCGCCATCGGGTTCTACTTCTCGATGAGGGAGCGAACGTCGACCGACTATTTTCTCGCCGGCCGCAACGTCGGGTGGTTCGCGATCGGCGCGTCGCTGTTCGTGTCGAACATCTCCACCGAGCACTTCATCGGCCTTGCCGGATCGGGTGCCTCCTCGGGCCTCGCGGTGGGCCATTTCGAGTGGCTCGCATGCCTCATCGTGCTGCTGCTCGGGTGGGTGTTCATGCCGTTTTATCTCCGGTCGAACGTCTTCACGATGCCGGAGTTCCTCGAGCTGCGCTTCAACCGCAGCTGCGCCGTCTACCTGGCGGGCGTGTCGATTCTCGCCTACATCTTCACGAAAATATCCGTTCACCTCTACGCCGCCGGCATCGTGCTCGAGCGCGTCGTCGGATGGAATCCGCTGACCGCCGCCTTGATCCTCGTCGTCGCCACCGGCGTGTACACGATCGCCGGCGGCCTGGCCGCGGTCATTTACACCGATCTCGTGCAGACGCTGATTCTGATTGCGGGCGCCGTCGTCCTTACCGTCATCGGGCTGGAACGCGTCGGCGGCTTCGGCGGACTGCGCGCGGCCGTGCCGGCCGGCTACTTCCACATGATCAAGCCGGCGAGCGACCCCGATTTCCCGTGGACCGGGATCTTCTTCGGCGCGCCGATCCTTGGCATCTGGTACTGGTGCACCGACCAGGTGATCGTTCAGCGCGTGCTCTCGGCCCGCGACGAAGGCCACGCGCGCGCCGGGACGATTTTCGCCGGGTTTCTGAAGATCCTGCCGGTGTTCATCCTCGTGCTGCCCGGGCTGATCGCCTTCGCGCTGTATCGCGACGCGTTCGTCGTTCGCGACGGTCAGGTCACCAATGGCGACATCGCCTACCCCATGCTCGTCATCAACCTGCTGCCTGCGGGCCTCGTCGGCGTGATGATCGCCGCGCTGATGGCGGCGCTGATGGGCGCGATGAGCGCGGTGTTCAATTCGGCGTCGACCCTCGTCACACTCGATTTCTACAAGAAGATCGCGCCGAACTCGGGCGAGCGGCAGCTGGTGAACTTCGGCCGTGCGGCGACCGCCGTCCTGGTGCTGCTCGGTGTGCTGTGGGTTCCGTTCATCCGCTTGATCAGCTCGCAGCTGTTCATCTACCTGCAGGCGGTGCAGGCGTACATCAGCCCGCCCATCGCCGTCTGCTTCATCTTCGGCATTCTGTGGACGCGCGTGAACGGCAGCGGGGCGATCACGGCGCTGCTCAGCGGCTTTTTCCTGGGGACGGCGCGTTTCGTGCTCGAAGTCGTCGACAAGACGCACCGGTTCGATTCGGCGGCGATCCGCTGGCTCGTGGATCTGAATTTTCTCCATTACGCGATCGTCATGTTCGTCGTCTGCGCGGCGATCCTCGTCGGGGTCAGCCTGCTGACGCCGGCGCCCGACCGCCGGAAGCTTGCGGGCCTGACGTTCGCCACCGTCAACGAGAAGCTCATGACGACGGCGGTCGCGGACATCCATGTGCGGAAGCCGGCGCCGGAGAGCCCGACGCAGCACCGCATCAACGTGATCCTCAGTGCAGCACTCGTGCTGGCGGTCGTGGGCCTGTGGATTTATTT
>QHWK01000893.1 GCA_003223775.1 Acidobacteriota bacterium | reverse complement strand
TCGGCGAGGTGATCGCGCTCCACCGGCAGCGCAAGGCGAAGGCGACGATCGTCCTGACGCCGGTCGAGAACCCGTCGGCGTACGGCCTGGTCGAGACCGATCCGCAGGGCAACATCCGGCGCTTTCTCGAGAAGCCGAACGCCGACGAGATCACGTGCGACACGATCAACGCCGGCATCTACATCCTCGAGCCGGAGACGTTCGAGCGCATTCCGAAGGACACGCCGTGGTCGATCGAGCGGAGCTTCTTTCCGTCGCTGATCGAGCGGAACGAGACCTTCGTCGCCTATATCTACCGCGGCTACTGGATCGACATCGGCACGCCCGAGAAATACATGCAGGTGCACCGCGACATCATGGACGGCCTCTACGTGGCGCACAAAGCGGCGCCGTTCGTGACCTCGCCCGGCGCCGCGTGGGTCTCGCCCGAGGCGCGCATCGAGCCGCAGGCCGTCGTCGACGGCCCGTGCTTCATCGATCACGGCGCGGTGGTGAAGGCGGGGGCGCACATCGGGCCCTACAGCGTCGTCGGCCGGCAGTGCCACATCGAGGAGCACGCGCACCTGGATCGCGCGATTCTCTGGGCCAACAACCGCATCAGCCAGGAGGCGACCGTGCGCCGGTCGATCCTCGGGCGCCACTGCCACATCGGGCGGAGCGCGTCGGTGGAAGACGGAGTCGTCCTCGGCGACAAATCGGTCGTCACCGACTACAGCCGGCTATGAACATCAACCCGGACATCTTCAAGGCCTACGACGTTCGAGGCGTGTATCCCGGCGAAGTGAACGAAGAGGCGGCGCGCGGCATCGGCGCCGCGTTCGTCGCCTATCTGCAGGCGAAGCGGATCGCGGTCGGCCGCGACATGCGGCTGTCGTCGCCTGCGATCGCGTCGGCGTTCGTCGACGGCGCGTCGGCGCAGGGCGCCGAGATCGTCGACTACGGCATGATTCCGACCGACATGCTCTACTTCGCCGTCGCGCGCGACGGCCACGACGGCGGCGTGCAGGTGACGGCGTCGCACAACCCGAAGCAGTACAACGGCATGAAGATGGTGCGCCAGGAGGCGTTTCCGCTCAGCGGCGAGGCGGGCCTGCTCGAGATCCGCGAGATGCTGCAGCGGAACTCGGTGCCGCCGCCGGCCGCGAGCCGCGGCCAGGTGACGGCGAAAAACGTGCTCGAAGCGTACGTCGAACACGTGATGTCGTTCATCGATCCCGCCGTGATTCGGCCGTTCAACGTCGTCCTGGATGCGGGGAGCGGCATGGGCGGCCTCGTCGCGCCGAAGCTCTTCGAGCGGCTTCCCTGCCGGACGACGCGGTTGTGCTTCACGATCGACGGCACGTTTCCAACGCACGAAGCGAACCCGCTCATCGAGGAGAACCGCCGGGACATCGTCGAGCGCGTCGTCGCGGAGAAGGCCGACGTCGGGATCGCGTGGGACGGCGACGCCGATCGCTGTTTCTTCATCGACGGCACGGGCGCGTTCATCTCCGGCGACTTCATCACGGCGCTGCTCGCGGAGGCGTTTCTGCTGAAGCATCCCGGAGCGACGATCATCTACGACCTGCGCAACGCGATCTTCGGGGGCGAGGTCACCGGACACTATTACTTCCGCGACAACTTCTACGCCGACAACGGCTTCATCCCGGCGCTGCTGATCCTCGAGCTCATGTCGAAGAAAGGCCAGAGCCTGCACGATCTGCTGAAGCCGCTGAACGCGAAGTACTTCATCTCGGGCGAGATCAACACGAAGCTGAAGAGCATGGCGGACGTGCCGGCGAAGCTCGATCAGATCGCGGCGAAATACGGGGACGCCCGCCAGATGCACATGGACGGTTTGTCGGTGGAGTACGACGACTGGCACTTCAACGTGCGCCCGTCGAACACCGAACCGCTGCTGCGGCTGAACCTCGAAGCGACGACGCCGCGGGTGATGGAGCAGAAGCGCGACGAGGTGCTTGCCCTCATCCGAGGGTGACCACTACAATCGACCAGCGTCCGATCGCGGGCTTAGTACAATGGTAGTACAGAGGCTTCCCAAGCCTCGGACACGGGTTCGATCCCCGTAGCCCGCTCCAACAGCCTCTCACCCATCAATCAGTTCCCGCACTCGTGGATCCCGTCTCCACAATGTCTCCACCGTTCACCCTGATCATGGTCATCAGGCCGACGAACGACGCCAAATGGTGCCGCCCGCGGCGCGCTGTCAATCGAGAACGGACGCAGGCGAGTGGCACGGCCTGTTCAAGACCGTTGACGATTTGCTAGGCGTTCGTTCGCTCGCGTGTCCTGAACGGCGTCGTCGCGCGATCGATGATCGACGCCACGGTCGATGCTGCCAGCAGGTACGCGAGGCCGCTCGCGGCCAGGCGCAGGAACGACGCAAACGCGCCAGGGAACGGCAGGCGCGCTCCCACGACCAACGCGATGGGCACAAAGTAGAGGATGCCGTTCCAGCGCCCGAGGAAGCTGGCGCGCAGCTCCCGCTGCCGGAACCACACGTAGGAATCGATCACATACTGGCCGAAGGCCAGCGGGATCAACACTGGGAGGATCGCCGTGATCGATCCGGCGACGGCAGCGCCCGCCAGGC
>QHWK01000904.1 GCA_003223775.1 Acidobacteriota bacterium | reverse complement strand
CGGCGCTGCCGGCAGCTACTACCTGCCGGAGATCATGGGCGCCGGCGTAGCGCTCTTCGACTACGACAACGACGGCGATCTCGACGTCTTCCTCGTGCAGGGCGGCGCCTTGCCCTCCGAAGCCGCCGCGCCCCGCAGCAAGGCGCCGACGTCGCGTCTCTTCCGCAACGATCTCGTCGTTGGGGCCGATGGCCGGCGCACGCTGCGCTTCACCGACGTCACGGAGGCCGCGGGAGTCGGACTGCGCGGATACGGCATGGGCGCCGCGGTCGGCGACTACGACAACGACGGCTACCAGGATCTGCTCGTCACGTCGTTCGGCTCGCTGACGCTCTTTCACAACAACGGCAACGGCACGTTCGCCGACGTCACGAAGCAGGCGGGCCTCTCGGATGCCGGATGGAGCACCAGCGCCGCGTTCTTCGACTACGACCGCGACGGCGCGCTCGATCTCTTCGTCGCGCACTACGTCGACTTCACGACGGCGGCCAACAAGCAGTGCAACGACCCTGCGGGCGCGCGCGATTACTGCAGCCCGCGCGCGTATCGCCCCGTGCCCGCCCGGTTGTTTCGCAACGACGGCCGTGGGCGCTTCGTCGACGCCTCCGCCGCGGCCGGCATCACGAAGGCGTACGGCGCGGGGCTCGGCGTCGCGGTGGGCGACTACAACGGCGACGGCTGGCTCGACGTCTACGTCGCCAACGACGGCACGCCGAACCAGTTGTGGATCAATCGGCACGACGGCACGTTCGCCGACGACGGCCTGCTGTCCGGCGCCGCGCTGAATACGACGGGCACTCCCGAAGGCAGCATGGGCATCGCGTCGGGCGACTTCGATCTCGACGGCGACGAAGACCTGTTCGTCACCAACATCGTCCGCGAGACGTCGGTCCTGTACGTGAACGACGGCCGCGGCAACTTCGACGACGCGCGCGCGCGATCGGGGCTCGGCGCGCTGACGGCCGCGTTCACCGGCTTCGGCACCGACTGGATCGATTACGACAACGACGGCTGGCCGGATCTGTTCGTCGCCAACGGCGCCGTCAACATCGTCGAGGCACTGCGCGGGCAGCCGTCCCCGTACCGGATGCGGAATCAGCTGTTTCGCAACACCGGGGCGCGGCGGTTCGAGGAGACGAGCGCCGCCGCGGGCCCGGCGTTCGCGCGCGCCGAGATCGGCCGCGGCGCGGCGTTCGGCGACGTCGACAACGACGGCGCCGTCGACATCGTCGTCACGAACAACAACGGACCGGTGCGGCTGCTGCTCAATCGGGCCGGCGCCGCGAATCACTGGCTGCAGATTCGGCTCGACCAGCCTCGGTCGAACCGCTTTGCGATCGGCAGCCGGGTCGGCGTCGAACGCGCGGGCCGGCCCACGCTGTGGCGCCGCGTCAGAACCGACGGGAGCTACTTGTCCGCCAGCGACGTGCGCCTGCCAAGGGCGATCGTCTCGTGACGCTCCGCCGCGGTACCGGACAGCAGTAATATCTGGGCGTGCAAGATCAGGAATCCCGACCCGTACGGCCGACGCGGCGCACGGCGCTGAAGGCGCTCGGGGCGGCGGCGGCGCTGCCGTGGCTGTCCGACGCGGGGCTGCTCGCCTTCGCGCGCATCCAGACGTCCAGCGCGTCGCCGCAGCCGAAGGTTCTCTCCCCCGCGCAGTTCCGCACGCTCGAAGCGTTCGTCGAGATGATCATTCCCTCCGACGATCGCTCGCCCGGCGCGAAAGAGGCGCGCGTCGCCGACTACATCGATCTGCTGCTGAGCGAGGCGGAGCCGGAGCACGCGCTGCGATGGATCGGCGGGCTCGCGGCGCTCGACGCCGAAGCGATCGCGCGCGCGCGAACGCCGTTCGCGAGCCTCACGGCCGCGCAGGCCGACCGGATTCTGCAGGAGATCAGCCGCAGCGAGCGCGCGCCACGGACGCCGCTCGAAGAATTCTTCGTGATGACCAAGGATGCGACCATCCGCGGCTACTACTCGTCAGAGATCGGCATCGATCAGGAGCTGCGCTACAAGGGCAACACGTTCCTCCGCGACTTCGTCGGCTGCGAGACGGAAGACGGCCACGAGTGTCCGCACTGCGGACAGAAACCGCTGTAGGGCCAGTGTAGGGCGACCTTTTCAGGGTCGCCGAGGAATCACGATGCAGGCAGCGGATCGCACGCTCACGCTCGATCTCGCGAATGTCGTCGACGAGTCGCGCCGGCTCGCCGCGGCGATCAAACCGGGCCGCGAGCGCTGGGACGTGATCGTCGTCGGCAGCGGCGCGGCCGGAGGCATGGCGGCGTACCAGCTCGCGACCGCGGGCGTCAAGGTGCTGCTGCTCGACGCGGGCCGTCTCATCGACGAGCGGACCGAGTACCGGACGATGGAGTGGCCGTACGCGTCGATGCGGCGCAATCGCCTGCCGCCGGGCGAGCGGCCGATCGCCGTCGCGGAATACAACTTCTTCGACCGGCCGTACGCCAGCAACCCCGCGTTCGAGAAATCGAAAACGGTGGCGTCGTACGCCGCGAACACGTTCACCAGGAACTGGGTGGTGGACGAACGGCAGCATCCGACGACGGGCACGCCGTACGCGTGGGTGCGCTCGCGCGTCCTCGGCGGCAAGACGAACTTCTGGGGGCGCGGCGCGCTGCGGTACGGGCCGCTGCAGTTCAACGCCGCGAGCCGCGACGGCTTCGACGTCGACTGGCCGATCTCCTACGACGATGTGAAGCCGTACTACGACAAGGTGGACGTGCTGCTCGGGTGCTCGGGCACGATCGAAGGCCTCGAGCAGGTCCCCGACGGCGTCTTCCAGCGGCCCTACAAGCTCAATTGCGTCGAAATCGCGTTCAAGCGCGCGATCGCGAAGATGGGCCGTCACTATATTCCGGGCCGCGCCGGCGTGACGACCGAGGGCGTCCTCAACAAGTACCGCGCGCGATGCGCGGGACGCGGCCGCTGCGGGCGCGGCTGCAACATCGGCGCGGCCTTCCACTCTCCG
>QHWK01000903.1 GCA_003223775.1 Acidobacteriota bacterium | reverse complement strand
TCCCCGCTCGTCGACATGCCGCTTCACCAACGCGCTGGCGTCAAAGTACGCGATCACTCGCGATTCTCGCCGACGAGATCCGCGACGGTGCGCCGTCCGCGAACGCGCGCGACAGGCTTCGTCCGCGTCAACCGCCGGCCACTCCACTGAATGCCACCAGCGCTCGTGAGCGCCGCCAGCCGTTCGCGCACGGACGTGGCGTCGGGGATGAGGCGAGCCACGGCGCGCCCGCGCTCGGTGACCACGATCGTCTGGCCGTTCCTGACTTCGCGCACGCACTCGCTCAACTTCGACTTGAGCTCGCGGATACCGATTCGACGTTCAGCCAACTGCTCTACCTTCCCATGGCCAGGTTTCCTGAGGCCACATTGTACTACATGTGACTACATCAGAGTTGTCGCAGCTAGTGCGCTGTTCCGTGGCGTATTTCGTGTCGCGCATCTTTGCCATCGTGATCCCCTTGTGTCCCGGAGCCCATTGATCAACGCCGCCGACGGCTTCCCGAACATCTCGATGACGACGCTGCTATCGTCAGCTCCAGTTCGTCAACGGGCGCCAGCCGACACGGGCACGGGCGACAGACGCAAGTGGACATGGCGGACTCCGCGTCAGGTTACGCGCGCGAACAGCGTGTCCCACGTGCGATGGTGTTGTGCGACATCGGCCCGAGTACCAACGAACCGACGCTCGAGAACGCGGAGATGGCTGATCTGATCGACGTCGAACTGCTTCCATCCGTGCCGCGTACCGCTCTGACTCTCGCCGCCAATCTGAAACCCGAGCAAGGATTCGACGCCATGTCGGATCCCGTAGTCATGAGGCTCAACAATTCGAGAGCCTCCGGCTTTGTACACGAATTCGACGAGACGCTTGTTGACAATCGCGCGCACTAATTCGTCATTCACGACTTCGCTTCGAGTTCGCGTAGCTCCGGCACCGGCGGCGCGCGTCGTCTTGTGAGTCGCAACACCTGGTCGAGCGGCGCTGCTACCGACGATGGTATCGCTGCCGGTCGAGATCAGTCGGTACGATTTGCGATTAGATCAGGCCGTAGAGGATCTGGAGGCGCTTCGGGGGCAAGCGCATCTGAGTCGAGCACGAATCCGTCATGCTGCTGCAGAAACGGCACGCGCCCACAGCCCTCCGCCCGACATTGAGGCTTGTGCTTCGGGCACTGATTGAAGTCCGTGCTCGCGTTACTGATCTGGCCGGAGACCACATCGGGGTCGAAGTTGCCCTCGTGGCAGGCGACCTCCCAGAACTCGTCATCCGGCATGCGCCGCTGCGCGACACGAATCGTCCACGGCCGCGTGAACACCGTCGGATCCTACACATTCGACGACGATGACGCGATCGTCCGCGCGCTGTGGGAAGCACATCGAGAGCGCGGCCCACAGCTCTAGCCGGACGAGATTGTCGGCCGGCCTCCTGGAGAGACCGTTGGAGGTTTAGCGCCTATGCGCCTCTCCGCACTGCGGCCATCGGAATCACCGTCGCTGAAGTTCGTGTTCGGCGGGCGCTGAGCGCCCGCAGAATCCCGTCGAGCACCGCGTCGAGTTCCTTGGCGAGGTCCTCGGCGAGATACCGCAAGACGAGATAGCCGCTCTCCTGAGATCGACCTCCATTCTGCCCCGCCCGTCGAACGCGAGCGGCAAGTCGGCGTTCACCTGAAATCGTCCACGCGTCTCCGGCAAGGTTTCCAGCCGTCGATACAGGAATGCCTCTGACGCGCTCCGCGCGCGATTGGCGCCTTCAGCCTCTGGCAAAATCGGACGGGCGGCCGTGACGAACAAGTTCGCAAGTGGTATATCGACGCCATCTCGAACGAGTCGCCGCACGCTGGCTGCGTAGTCGCGCTTCCATAGTGGATCAGCGGGTAAGGTCACGTCTGCCGGCCAGCCCGGAATTGCGCTGGCGGGGAGGATAATCGTGTAGCCGACAGCCTCGTAGCCGCGGCACCGGCGATCGAACATGCGCGCCAGCATCGGCACGTTGAGATCCGCGTAGTCGTAGACCTGCACCTCTCGCTTGCCGTCATAGAGGCGATGCAGCCTGCCGACGTATTGCGCGATCGTCCCTCGCCATGAAACCGGCAGCGTCAGAAACAGCGTGTCCAATCGTTGATCGTCGAAACCCTCTCCGATGTACCTGCCCGTCGCCAAGATCACGCGGCCTTTTTCCGGTGGGATGGCTGCCAGCCGCTCGGCCTCCGCCCGTCGCTGCTTCTTCCCCATTCCACCTCGCAGGACCACGACGTGAGGAATGCTTGCGGATAGGACGCTCTCGAAGCGATCGAGGTGCTCATTGCGTTCAGTGAGGATGAGCGGCGAGCGGCCGGCCCGCACGGCCAGCACGATCTCATCGCAGATCGCTCGACTCCGAGCCTCGTCGTCAACCAACTGCTGATAGAGGGCTTGGAATTCGATTCGTTTGTCCGCGTCTGTGTCCCTGGCTGACTGAAATCCCGTCGGCCGAACAACGACCGTGTGTTCGAAAGGTCTCGCCGCAGCCTGCGCCTTGGCGTCCACCCGATGCCGTACTGAGCCGCACTGCATGAAAATGATTGGATGATGACCGTCCTTGCGCGTCACAGTCGCGGACAGGC
>QHWK01000050.1 GCA_003223775.1 Acidobacteriota bacterium | reverse complement strand
TCGTCTCGATTTGAGCCTCGACCTGGCGGATGCGCGCCTCGACGCGGTCGATGACGTCCTCCGGCGTCGAGGTACCAGCCGTCAGTCCCACGACGTTCGCGGGATCGAACCATTCGGGTCGGACGTCTGCGTCGGTCTGCACGTGGTGCACGCGGGCGCAGTAGCGCGTGCAGGTCCTGACCAGTTCGCGCGTGTTGTTGCTCGACCGGCCACCGACCACGATGACGACGTCGGCCTGGCGTGCCATCTCGACCGCCGCGGACTGCCGGTCCTTGGTGGGCTTGCAGACCGTGTCGAGGAAGCGCACGTCGGATTGCGGGAATCGCCATCGGATCACGTCGACGATGTGCCGCACCTTCTCTATCGCCTGCGTCGTTTGGGCCGCCACGCCGAGGCGTGGGTGCTCCTCGAGCGCGAGCACGTCCTCGTCGTTAAGGACGACGTCGAAGCGATCGAGATCGCCGGTGAGGCCCCGCACCTCGACGTGGTCGCGTTGCCCGACGATGACCACGTGATAACCCTCGCGGGCTAGGGCCGCGACGGCGTCGTGCGCGACGTGGACGAGCGGGCACGTCGCTTCGACCACCGTCAGCCCCAGAGCGCGACTCAGCGCGAGGGTCCGCTCAGACGTGCCGTGGGCCGTCACCATCAGGGTCGTCGTCCTGACGTGTGCGATGTCCTGCGCGACCGCGATGCCCTTCGCCTCGAGGGCGCTCAGGACGGTGGGGTTGTGGACGAGGTCACCGAGGATCGTGAGGGGACCGGCGTCCGAGTGCTGGAGCGCGAGCTCGATGGCATCGCGAACGCCGAAACACATGCCGAGGTGGGCCGCCCGGAGCACACGCATACGTCCGAGTTTACACAGAGAACTTTGCATTGTAAAGTTTAACCGTGTGCGACACCGATTTGAATCGGGCTCAGTCATGAGGAAGGCGACTCTTATGAGGACAGTTCTCTCAGCCACCTCCCGTTTGTACAGAGGCGCACGACGCCCGGTCCTTTACTGGCTGTTCGCGTTCGTCTGGATTGGCGCCTCTACCGCGACCGCGCAGTCCGGAGGAGCCCTGGTGCAGCGGCTGGACTCCATTGCCCGCGCCGGCGTCCGCGAGAATCGCGCAGTCGGCATCGTGGCCGCCGTCGTCAAGGGGAACGCGGAGAAGGTTGCGCGACGTGCCTCCGGGTACGGCATGCTGAGTGGCAGGCCCATTCTCGTACCGCCGATCGTGTACACGGGGGCGCAGGGCTCCGGTGGGATCTGCTCGACGGCGGAGGACGTGATCACGTGGTTGAAGGCGTTGCACGGAGGCAAGGTGCTGACGCCGAAGTCGTACGCCGAGATGATCAAGCCGGCGATGCTCAATGACGGCACACGCCTGCGCTACTCGATGGGGCTCACCGTCGGGGAGGACGCCAACGGTTCCAGGTTCATCGGACATGGTGGCGGCGGCTTCGGCTTCTCGTCGGTGACGAGGTGGTATCCCGAGGCGAAGCTGGCCGTTGTTGTCTTGACGAACAGCGAACCCGACGAAATGACGGCGGTGACCGAGCGTCTGGCGGCCGCGGTGCTGCCGGCGCCGCGCCCGCCGCGTTCGTTCACGGGTGACGCCTCGCTGCTGGTCGGCAGTTACAAGAGGCCCGCGGGCGGCAAGGACATGGTCATCGAGGTGACGCACACGCCGCAGGGGATCGCGTTCTCATTCGACGGCGCCGTGGCGGGCCCGCTCCCGTGGGTCGAGACCTGGACGTTCCGCCGAGGCAGTGAGCTTCTAACGTTCCGCCGGAGCACGACCCGTGGTCCTGCGACGGAACTGCGGTTCGATACGGGCGGAGACCACTTCATCCTGAAGCGGCAGTAGAAGGCGATATGGAATTGCAGATTCGCGGGGGCTGGAGGATGTGACGCTCACCATTCCGGCCGGCATGTACGGATTGCTCGGTCCGAACGGCGCTGGCAAGTCCACGCTGATGCGCATGGTCGGCACGCTCCAGGAGCTGGACACCATCACCCTCGGCGGCATCGACCTGGTCCGACAGAAAGACGAGGTCCGCAAGACGCTCGGTCTCGCAGATTGTTTACGCCAAGAATGAATATCGTCAACAGAACGCGTGGACGACGACGCGGTAGTGTGGCGAGCGCCTGCGCCAAAGGGGAGAGCGCTTCGGCGGCCCGGCGACAATCTCAGTGCGTGAGAATCCGGCAGCATCACACATCGCCTGCAGGCCTTCCGCGGTTGGGATCCACCAGAAGGTCGGATCATCGTGCGTGTGGGCGGCATTCACGAATTGCCACAGCGGCCGGCGCAGTCGACCCGACAGCCATATCGCTTCTGATTCAATGACCGCTACACCGCCGGTCACCGCCTGTAGGCGTCGCAACGCCCGCAGCGGTTCTTCCAAGTGATAAATCACGCCGAGAAACAGCACGACGTCGAACGTTCCGAGCCTCTCCACATCCATCGTCATGAAATCATCCACGACGACCTCCGCTCGACTGTTCCGCACTCGATATGCGAGATCGAACCCGCGCTTTCCCGGCAGCCCGATCGGATCCCAGACCTCCGGGATCGTGTGGAAGGCGCGGCTCAGCTGACCGCTGCCGCGCTCGCGGGATCGGTAAGCCGTTGCCTTTTGAAAGTCGATCGACCAGGCATAGTGATCGAGCGCAACGACGCGGCTTGCGCCGGCAGCTTCGGCGTGAAACGTGTAGAGTCCATCCCAGGCGCCGATGTCGAGCACGGACTTGTGCGCCATCTCTGGCAGACGCAGCCGCCGGAGCTCGTCGTGAATATGAGCCGGCGTTTTGCCGCCTGGCGTTACAACCCCGTCTCCGAGATTGATGGAATGGTGCCACGTTCCGATCTCATCGACGAGCTGCTGCTTCGCGACACGATCAAGGGGCTCGGACATCGATACCTGCTATCTTCGAAAAGCAGCTTCTACTGCGGCTCGGTGACATTCTACGCGACGTTCTCCACTGACACGGCGATACCGAGCTGCTGATCGCGAGCGCGAAGGGCGGCGACGACGAAATCCTTTCACGGCTTCGAGCACGGCGGCAGCCGTCCATCGCAGCACCATCTGCCCACCGCGCCACCGTTTGACATTCCGCTTCATGTGACGCGTGCGGCTGATCAAGCTCTCGATCCTGTTGGTCGTCGCGAGCGATTAACGGAGGCGCTCCGAGAGGCCGAGTGTCAGGACGGTCACGCGCATCGGGCATCGCGACGACGTGCTGAGGACCGCGCTCCGCGTCAAGGGCTTCAACCAGACGACGTCGGCACCACTGCTGACGTCAGTCGTACCTGTCTATCATCCGAGACACATCCGGCCGCCTGGTGGGTGGCCACCGTGCGCGGTGTGCGCGGCTGCCACACGCAAGGGCGCACCGTCGACGAAGCTCGACGCGGCATTCGAGAGGCGCCGGAACTGTTCGTCGATGACGCGCGCAAGGCCCCCATCGTGGACGACGTGAAGCTGCCGAGTGCCGCGACGAGGGCAATTCGCGCCTACGCGACTCTTCGCAAGAAGGCCGATGAAGACGACCGACGGGCAGCCCGCGCGGCTCGACGCGCCGTCCGCGTCTTGCGAACCGGAACGCTAAAGATGAGCGCGCGCGATGCTGCTCGTCTCCTGGGACTGTCGCATCAGCGCGTGCACCAGCTCACGCAAGAAGAAGGAAACTGATCTACGGGTTCAATTCGAGCGCCACCGGCATCGGCGACATCCGTGCGGGCACCGGAATGTGCTGATGCGCAAACGTCTGGCGCCCATCTAGCGATATGCATCACACTCATCTATCAATGGTGAAACAGGTTTCAATCCGCCCGGCACGGCCGGACGATCGCACGATGCTCGAGTCGCTGCAGTGGCGTGCGTCGCTCAGCAATCCCGGCGATCGCGATGCGCTCCTCGCGAACCCGGACGCGATCGCGCTACCGATCGAGCAGATTGCGGAGGGCTGCGTCTTCGTCGCAGAACGCGACGGCGTCGTCGCCGGCTTTGCGGCTGTGGTGCCACGACCCGACGGTGGTGCGGAGTTGGACGCCCTGTTCGTCGAGCCGCACCTCTGGAAGCAGGGCATCGGACGGCGACTCGTCGACGAGATTGCCGAAGTTGCTCGTGTGAGGGAAGCCAGCTTTCTGCACGTTATTGGCAATCCGCATGCGGAAGGCTTTTATCTCTCCTGTGGCTTCTGCGTGACCGGGACGATCGAGACTCGCTTTGGCGTCGGTCTCGCCATGCGACGACCGCTGTAGGTGTTGACTGACCTCGGTCACTCATGACAGAAGGGACCCGGCGGCGCCGCGCGCGCGGCCTCCGGGTCCCTTCGATTTACAGATTCAGCGGGCAATCGCATCTGATCGCGTCACGGATTCCCCTGTCCCGACAGCAGCGTGATCGCGTAGGTGATCTCCGGACCGTGCGAGGGCCTGTGCACCACCACTCGCACAGTCACCGCCTGTCCCGGCACCAGGGCGCCGTCGGCCAGGAACTCGCGAATGTACGGATCGCCGGCGGCGGAGAATCCGCTGGCGTTCTCGACCTCCAGCCGATCGGCGAGCCCCTGCACGACGAGCAGCAGATGCGTGTCGACGATGTCGGGGCTGACGTTGGCGATGCGCAGCACGTCCTCTCGACGCTTGCCGCCCTCAGAGGTGTGCGAGTCGATGCGCGCAACGTTCAGCTTGCCGGTGACGTCGAGGAATTCGAGTCCGGCATCGCGTCTGGACAGCGCATCGTCGTTGTCCTGCGGAAGCCCGCTGGCCGGACGGCCGTCGATCGCGCCGAGTTCGGCGAGATCGGGGCGGTACACCGAGTAAACGACGTCGGTCGCGCCAAGCTCGAACATCCGGGTCGGCGATTCGGGGTCGAAGCGCACGAACGCCGGATCGTAGAGGCCGTTCTCGATGAAGTCGGTGAGATCGTCCATCTGATCGCCGCTGAGACCGAGGCCACTCGGTGAGCCCGCGCCGCGCGGCTGCGTAAACCGTGGCGTGAGCGTACCGGCCGCTGCGGCGTCGGCGTCTTGCGGGAACTTGAATGCGTCCGTGTCGCGGCCGGTGATTTCACGGCGGCCGTCGTCGCGGAAGTTCGGATCGTGTCGGGCGACACGATTCAGCGCCTGCAGCGGGTGGTCGGCCAGGCCGACGTTATAGAAATTTTCCTCGACGAACCCGCCGATGCCGGCGACGTCGGGATCGTTGACCTGCTTGTTGAACATCGGGCCGCTGTGGCAGGTGTAACAGCCGCCGCCGCCCTGCGCCGCCGGTGTGAAGAACAGCCGCGCGCCGCGGCGCTGCGCGACAGTCAGCGCACCGTTGTCGCCGGTCAGGAAGCGGTCCCACGGCGTGTTGCGCGTCACGGTCGTTCGCAGGAACGTCGCCGTCGCGCGCAGGACGGTGATGTCGTTGATCAGCAGGTTCAGGTCGCCTTTCGCGTCGGCCGCCGCGGCTTCCGCGGGGAAGGCGTCGCGGAACAGCTTGCGATAGGTTGCAAACTTCTGAAGCTCCGCGGACTGGAACTCGAGCATCCGATGTGCGTCGAGCAGCAGCAGCGCCACGCTTTCCGGCGCCGGGAACCCGAAGGGGTTCAAACCGCCGGGCGCGTCGTCGGGTTCGCCGGCGAAGCCGCCCATCAGCAGGCGATTGTTGAAGGCGGCGCCGATCACGCTCGGTGCATTGCGCGCGACGCTGTCGAGCGCGTCGAGGCGACCGGTTCGAAGGAGCGCGCCGGGCGGCGGCAGCTTGCGGCCGCGCGCCGGGCTGCCGACGGCGAACTGGTAGATGTCGGTCAGCGTCGGCAACTCGTCGACCAGCGCGTCGCCTGCGAACAGCGGCGTCGTGCGCAGACGCGGCAGATCGGATCTCGGCCGCCGGCGCGGTGTGAAATTGCCTCCCGCGTCGGTGAAGCCGCGACCCTCTCCACCGACTGCGAAGTTGAGCAGCGTGCCGGCCTTCGACGCCGCCTCGCCCACGTGACAGCTCGCGCACGACGCGGTCTGTCTGGTGGCGAGCACGCCGCCGAATTCTGGCAGGATCCGCGCCGTTCGGATCGGATCGTGGAACAGCTGCTTGCCGAGATACCGCTTCGCCTCGGTAATCACGAACTGCGGATCGGGGCTTCCGTTGGCAAGGCGCGGCTGCGGGATGTCGGTGTCGTGCGCCGGCACCATCAGCTTCGCGATGCCGCCGACCTGTTCGTCGACGAAGCGGCGCAACTGCGTGGGGCTGTGTCCCTGCGCGGCGGCGACGCCGCCGAAAATCCAGGCGAAAGCGATCGCGGCGAGGGCTGAGTGACGCATTCGATCACGTGTCATGTCGTTTCTGCCTCCAGAGGACTGTGGTGCGCGGTCCTGTTCAGGAGATGCGCGGAGATCGAGGAGTCCCCGTCCTCTGGCTGCTTCGATTCCGTCGGCGGGCTGTGGTTACCCGACCTGTCGGCTGGCGTGGACGTTCGCGGCCGGCGCGGCGGCGAGCGCGGCACGGCGGGTCGCGTGTGGCGCGAGCGCAGCAGCGAGCTGTGCGGCAAAGGCCGTGGCAAGGATGGCCACGGCAGACGGCGGTGTGGACACGATGCCCGATGCGCCGCACGCGGCGGTCGCGGCGGCGACGAGCAGGTGGATACCGATCCGCGCCGGCGGTCGATGAGCGGGATTCGTCGATGCCCCCGAGAGCGTCGTCATCGCGGCCATCACGAGCGCGGCTGCGCCGAACAGGATGACGCCTTCTCCGAACGTCAGCTGGTGCCGCGCAGCGGCGGTCACGATCCGCTCGACGCCTGCACCGGTGACCACGATGCCGACCGCGAGCGGGAAATGCGCGTAGCTCCAGACGTGCAATCGCCACGCGTCACGGCGCGAGCGCACCGGCCGTTCGGCAGCGGCGTCGATCCCGTCGAAATACCACGCCCACATCAGAAAGATGATCGTCATGCCGAGGAACGCGGACAGCGCGGCGGCGGCCGGCCAGGCCTCCTGGCTTTCCATCCCCTTCATCACCGCGACCACGGCCTCGCCAAGCAGGATCAACGTGAACAGTCCGAATCGCTCGGGCAGGTGCGCCGCATCGGGCGGCGTCTCGATGCTGTGCGTCAGCGCCGTCCACGGAGTCGCGAGATCGATCGCGAACGCAACGCCCCAGATCCAGAAGCGGGCCGGCGCCGGAACGAGCGCCGACGTCAGCCACAAGAGCGCCGCCGCGCCGTGGCCGGCGACGTAGCGAGTGGAGAGCGCACGCGCGCCGGGCACGCGCCGCGCGCGCCCGTACTGCGCAACGAGCACGAGCCGCACCGCCGCGTACGACGCGGCGAATCCGGCGGACGCGCGGCTGTCGAGCGCATCGGTCGCGTTCGCGGCCATCACCGCCACGGCGAACATCTGCACGAGCGTCAACGCGCGCTGCACCGCATCGTCGGTGTCGAAGCGCGTCGAGAAAACCGAGTGGCCGGTCCATGCCCACCAGATCAGCAGGAACAACGGCGTGAACCGGATCAGGCCGGCGAGCGAATACGCGTCGCGCAAAGGCGCCGCGACCTGGGCGACGGCAGCGACGAAGATCAGATCGAAGAACAGCTCGAGCCACGTCACCTTGCGATGCGCCTGCTCGGTCGAGCGCAGCCGCAACGGGACGGCCAGCCGCCGCGAGCGCAGCAGTGT
>QHWK01000900.1 GCA_003223775.1 Acidobacteriota bacterium | reverse complement strand
CCAGGGAAGATGCGCGAATCTGGCGAAATGACGGCCGAGGCGAGCTTCCGGATCCGAGCCGCTCAACGCGTCGCGCATCGCCGGCGTGAAGAGCGCCGGCTTCTCGTCGCGGCTGAAGAAGCGGATCGCGTCAAGGTAGCGGCCGCGATTGTCGCGGGCCACATGCCGCAGGAAATTCTTGCCGCGCGCACCGTGCGGCAGCCGCGCCGATGCCATCGCGGCGATGCGCCGCAGCGATGACGGACTGTACCTGTCGAACGCCAGCACGCGCGGGTGCGGGATGTAGCGGTCGTAACCGCCGAACAGCTCGTCGCCGCCGTCGCCGGACAGCACGACCGTGACATGACGCCGCGCCATCTCGGAGACGTACCATGTCGGGATCGCCGACGAATCGGCGAACGGTTCGTCGAAATGCCACACCAGCCGGTCCAGAATGCCGATCGCGTCCGGCTTCACCACGAACTCGTGATGGTCAGTCCCAAAGTGCTGCGCCACACGCCTCGCGTGCTCCAGTTCGTCGAACGCCGGCTCGTCGAAGCCAATCGAGAAAGTCTTGACTCTGGTCGCCGACGCTTCCGCCATCAACCCGACGACGAGACTCGAATCGACGCCGCCTGAGAGAAACGCTCCGAGCGGCACGTCGCTGACAAGATGGGACCGGACGGCATCCGACAGGACGCTGCGCAGCCGGCGGACGGCATCGGCTTCCGATCCGTCGAACGATTCCTCCGCGGATACCTGCCAGTACTGTTCGACATCGAGCCGGCCGTCGCGCCACGTCAGCAGGTGCCCGGGAGGCAGCTTGCGGACCGCCTTGAATATCGAGCCGTCGCGCGGCGTGTAGAGGAATGAGAGGTAATGATCGAGCGCCGCCACGTCAAGATCGCGCGGCAGATCGGCCGCTTCGAGCAGCGATTTGATCTCGGATCCGAAGTACAGCCGTCCGCCGACGTTTGCGTAGTGCACCGGCTTGATGCCGGCGCGATCGCGGGCGAGCAGCAACGTGCGCCGCTCCGAGTCCCACAGCGCGATCGCGAACATGCCGCGCAAACGCCGGAACGCGTCTTCGTCCCACTCTTCGTACGCGTGGACGATCGTCTCGGTATCGCTCGACGTGTAGAAATGATGCCCGCGGCGTTCGAGGTCCGAGCGAAGCTGCTGGTAGTTGTAGATCTCGCCGTTGAACACGACCCAGACGGTTTGCGCTTCGTTGTGAATCGGCTGATGGCCGGTCGCGAGGTCGATGATGCTCAACCGCCGCATGCCGAGGCCCACGCCCGGTTCGACGTGCATCCCTTCGTCGTCGGGACCCCGGTGGCGGATCGCGTCGCACATGCGATGGACGAGGTTGAACTCGGCGTCGAGCCTCGCGAGCCCCGCGTCGCGGGAAGGAAGAGCGGCGTCAGCGAAACCGGCGATGCCACACATGCGCTTACAACGCTCCCAGCCCGGGCGGCCCTTTTTGCCGTAGCGCAGCCCTTCAGGGCTGCTCGTGGCTCCCGCGTGCCCGTCATCACGGGCAGGGCTAAGGCCCTGCGCGACGCCGTCCTTTACAGAGCCTCCGTCACCAGCCGCTCCGTGCTCGTGGGTCCGCGATGTCGACCTGCGATCCGTTCACGAGCGACGCGACGGCGGCCGTGCCCTGTTCGAACCGGACTACCGCGACGCGAGCGTCCGTGCGGACGCCGGCGCCTCCCCAACGCGTCGCCGGCGCCGCGTCCGGCCCGAGGTCCGAGGAGACCGGCGTGGCGAGCAGCGCCGCGATGCTCATCTGATTCAGCCTGACCGTAGCCACGCACGTCCGCCAGTCGTCGCCCGCGGATATTTCCGCCGGCTGCACGCTGAGGCGCAGCGATTCCGTGCGCCGCGCCGACGCGGTCACGAACGTAACGATGACGAATGGGGCGTGCCCCCGAGTGACGGTCCGGACCGCATAC
>QHWK01000368.1:5981-8571 GCA_003223775.1 Acidobacteriota bacterium | reverse complement strand
TGGTCAGCGACGGGTGCGCGGCGCGCCCGACGATGCCGCCGAGGCGGACCGATCCGGCGAGCCGCGGCGCGAACGGGTCGCTGACGTCGTACTGGCGCAGCTCGCCGGTTCCCCAGCACGAGACGTAGAGGAATCGATCGTCGAGCGACAGGTTGATGTCGGTGACGAGCGGCGGGACGGCGTTGAAACCTTTGAGCAGCGGCGGCAGATCATCGGCCGCCGCCGGCTCGGCCGGAATCTCGATCACTTTCCTGACGGCCCATTCGCCGGCGTCGCTTCGGTACCACGTCCAGATCGACGACGACAGATTCGCGAGCGAGGTGACGACGCCGACGAATCCGTACGCCCGCTTCGGATCGTGCGCCGGCCGCAGCTCGAGCACCATCTGCTGTTCGGGCCCGAGATCCAGCGTCTGCAGGTGCCGGCGCCGCTGCAGATCCCACACGTGCAGCGCGTGGCCGTACTTGCCGGCGAGCAGCAGCTCGGGATTGACGCCGTTCTCGACCATGTTCGGCGTGCCCCACTCGCTCGTGATCATCGTGTCGAAGCCGAGATGCCACCAGAAGTCGTACGCGAGGTGCTGCGGGCCGCGCTCCTTCTCCCACGGCCCGCGAACCTCGAACGTCTGCGGATCGATGACGAAGATGCCGCCCGGCCCGTTGCCGTCGGGCGCGCCGAGGGCGTTCATGTAGATCCCGTCGGGGCCGCAGTGCGTCGTGTGCGGCCGCGAGTAGCCCGTGCGCTTGGCAACTTCATCCGGCTCGATCACCTTCACGAGCCGCGGCGTCGCGGGGTCGCCCTTGGTGTCGAAGATGTGAATGCGCGACGACTTGAGGCCGGGGACGATCAGGTAGCGCCGCTCCATATGCGGATGCGGCGCGTACGGACAGAGGCACGAGCTGCACGCGTTCCACCCGAAGTGATGGAGCTCGTCGCCAGCCTTCGGCATGTCGACCCGCGCGATCTCGGCGCCGTAGGACGTCGACGACGCGTTGACGTCGATCGTCGTCAGCGCATCGGGCCCGCCCTCGGGGTTGAGCACGGCGACGTACGCAATCGCCTCGGGCGGCGCCTTCATTGCCATGGCGGGCGAGGGGTAGAACGTCGTGTCGGGAATCATTCGGGCCATCGCTGATCCTCCGTTTCGCACGCCTTCGGCATCGGTCGCCGGTGAATGTCGGTGAAGCCGCTACGATACACGCGGCGGCGCGCCGTGTCTCGTACGATCGGCGCGCGCGCCGGCCGGATCCTTCGAGAAAATCCAGAAAACAAAGAGCGTTTGCCAATCGACCTATGGGCGTATAATGCCCGTCCGTTCCCGCGATCGGTGGAGTCGTGATGCCGGCGAGGCCGGCACGGAGGTCCCGTGAGACCGCGCTCACTCGATTCGTTCCTGCAGCAGTCGCGGGTCCCCTTCACCACGTTTCGGCATCCGCCCGCCTACACCGCGCAGGAAGAGGCGGCAGTCTCGCACGTCCCGGGCTGCTCGTGGGCGAAGATCGTCGTCTGCTGCGCCGACGAGGAGCTGATTCTCGCCGTCGTGCCGGCGCACCGGATGGTCGATCTCGAGGCGCTGCGCCAGCTGGCGGGAGCGGTGATCATCCGCCTCGCGAACGAGCGCGAGTTCGCGCGCTCGTATCCCGACTGCGAGCCGGGAGCGATGCCGCCGTTCGGCAGCCTCTACCAGCAGCGTGTCTTCGTCGATTGCAGCCTCGTCGGCGAGGCCCAGATGGTCTTCAACGCCGGCACGCACACCGACGCCATCCGGATGCACTACGGAGACTTCGCGGAGCTCGCCGCGCCGATCGTCGGCGCGTTCGCGCGCGCGGGGCTTGCGGGCGCGGGCGCGGAGCCAGCGAGCGTCTAGCGTCATCCCTTCGGGCAGGGTCGAACCATGAAATCTGTCAAAGCGATCATCGAGGCGCAGCAGACGGCGACCGTCGCGCCGTCGACGTCGGTGCTCGACGCGGCGATCATGATGGCGCGGCGCGGAATCGGCGCGGTGCCGGTCGTGGAGGGCGAGAGGCTCGCCGGCATCTTCACCGAGCGCGACGTGCTGACGCGCGTCGTCGCGGCGGGCGTCGATCCGGCGGGGACGTGCGTCCTGGACGTGATGTCGACGCAGCTCGTCGTCGCCGACGTCAGCGAGCCGTACGACGTCTGCCTGCAGCGGATGCAGCAGGCGCGCGTGCGGCATCTCATCGTCCTCGACGGCGGCCGCCTCGCCGGCATCGTGTCGCTGCGGGACGTGATGGCCGTCGATCTCGACGAGAAGGACGACGCGATCACGCTGTTGAACGCGTACGTCCACTACGTGCCGGCCGGCACGCACGCCAAGACGTAAACGCATTCGAGTGTAGGGCGAGGCTTTCAGCCTCGCCTCTGGCGACCCTGAAAGGGTCGCCCTACCTCGATTCGCAGCGCGCGGCCGCGCGACCCATCCAACCTCGTTCAGGACACGGCGAGAGGCGACGATCCGGTGGCCGGCGCGATTGGCGGCGGCGCAGGCATCGGACGCGGCTTCGCTTCGGGCGGCTTGTGGCTCGCCGGCGCCGGCATGCGCTCCTTCAGCATCTGTTCCGCGTGCGCG
>QHWK01000368.1:0-5945 GCA_003223775.1 Acidobacteriota bacterium | reverse complement strand
CTTGTACTCCCGGTTCTCGATGCCGGCCTTGCTCTGGAGCAGGCGCCACGCCTTGCGGCGCTCGACGCAGAACAGCACGAGCTGGCGCGAGAGCGCGCGGTACTCCAGGCGGCCGTCGGCGCCCTGCACCTTGATCCACACGCCGAAGTCGGGCACGTAGGCGCGGTGCGACGGCACCAGGTGCCGGCGGTAGACGACGTCCTGCTGCGTGATGCGGACGAGCATGTTCTCGAGCGGAATCAGCGTGTCCGCCTCGTCCTTCTTGATCTTGCGCAGGTGGTTGCGGAAGCGCGCCTCGGTGGCGCACCAGTGGGCGACGGTGTAGCGGTAGCTCTCGTTGGTCTCCTTGATGCGCGCCTCGTACCAGTCCATGTCGATCGTCGGGTTGCCCTTGAGATCCAGCGCCTCGGGATAGGTCTCGCCAAGCCGCGGGTTGAAGACGAACTCCGGCGCGCCGCGCGAGTCGCGGACGCGCTGCGCCTGCGTGAGCGCCATGTCGTCGGCGACGCCGTGCTCCGGCTGGCACGTCGTGAAGCACTGCAGGAACGCCGTGCCGCGGTACTCCAGGCCGTCGAGGATCGCGCGGTACAGCTTCGGCGCGTTCGCGATCGAGATCTGCGCGACGAACGGCGAGCCGTGCCCCGCGAGGAAGGTCTCGGCGACGGTCTTCTTCTCGACGTTCTTGCCCTGCGTCGCGGCGCCGAACGCGTTCATGTCGTTGCCGCCGAGCATCGGCGTCGAGTCGGAGTTCTGCCCGCCGGTGTTCGAGTAGACCTGCGTGTCGAGCATCACCGCCTTCACGTTCGGGCGGTTCTGCAGGACGACCTTCGACACGTTCTGATAGCCGATGTCGCCCATGCCGCCGTCGCCGCCGACCACCCACGCCTTGGGCAGCTCGATCACCTCGTCGTCGGTCATCAGCGCGTCGCTGAAATGCGTGAGCTCGTAGTACTCGCGCGGCGTCATCACCGTCTCGCCGCGCTGCATCAGCGCATCCGCGAGCCGCTCCGGGATCACCGATCGCCGCGCGTGATCGACGATGAAGCTCTCGCCGAGGAGCCAGCCGACCGTGATGCCGTCCTGGAAGAGCGAGTTCATCCACGGGTACGGGTGGGGGTTGTTCGGCGGCGTCGAGCCGTAGACGGTGTTGCAGCCCGTGTGCGCCGCCATCGCCATCACCGACATGCCGTTGGCCGTGCGTCCGTCCACCGACTGCAGGTTCTTGTGGTTGAACGCCTCCTGCCGCATGACGGCGGCGAGCGCGCCGACGATCTCCTCGTCGGTGATCGGGCCGCGCGCCGCGATGCGCGCTTTCGTGTCCTTGTCGTCCTCGCCGCCGAGCCCCATGAGGAGGTGCGCGACGAGCTGCCTGTACAGGGCGTACTCCTCCGGACTGCGCGCCTCGAGCGCGGCGAGCCGCTCGACGCCGACCGCTTCCACGAGATCGGCCTTGTTGCGCAGCCGGTCCGCCTTCGCGTGGAAGATCGGGCGCATGTAGGCTTCGGTCACCGCCGTGATCGCGCGCAGGATGCTCTTCTCGCCGCAGCCGGCGCACGCGCCGTCGCCCGACACCAGCGCGTCGTAGTTGCGCCGGACCATCAGCATGTTGCGCAGCGTGGCGGTCTTGGAGTCCTGCGGCCGGACGTCGTTGTACAGGCCGAGGTACTTCTGCGGCGTATCGGGCAGCAGATCCAGGAAGGCGGTGCCGCTCTCGTGCTCGGCGTTGACCTCCTCGGTCTCCTGCACCATCCGCAGCGCCTGGTGCTCGCCGCACGCGGTGACGCATGCCGCGCACCCCTTGCACAGATCGGAGACGAAGATCGAGAAGATGCCGCCGCCGCCAGGCGCCCGCTTCTCCAGCGTCGCGAAGATGGCGTTCGTCTTCTGGTACGCCATCGGCACCTTGTCGATGATCTCGAAGAACTGGCGCTTCGCCTCCGGCGAGAATCCGTTGACCTCGTTGGTGACCTTCTGAATGATTTGCGGAAGCGGCGGCGCCGGCGTCTGCTTCAGCCCGTCCTTCATCAGGTCGCGCGTGCGCTTCTCGATCTCCGGCATCAGTTGCAGCATCTTCTGCCGCTCGCCTGGATCGGTGACGTAGTTCGACACCGCGGTCCGGAGGATCGTCTCGAGATCCTCCGAGCAGTTGGGGAGCGCCGTGTCCGGGCAGACCGCGATGCACTCCATGCACTGCGTGCAGTTCTCGGGGATGTAGAGCGGCGTCTCGCGGCGCGCGACGTACTTCGACGCGGTGTCGCCGCTGCCGGCCCCCATGATGCCGAGCGCCGAGTAGGCGTTGGCCGGCTGGTTGTAGCCGTACTTGGCGCGGAACAGATCGTCGAACTCCCTGATCCGCGTGAGCGGCGTGCGCTCCATCTGGCCGTCGGGGATCTCGTGCGAGCGGCAGCCGCACCCGTTGCCGTTGCCGTTGCCGGCGGCGACGACCGGCAGGAGCGCCTGGCCGCGCAGCGTCGACCGATCGGGCGCCTCGAGCTCGCCGACGCGAATCTCGCGCACGCGCTCGAGGCCCTGCGTCATCACTTCCATGTTCGAGGCCACGACCGCGTCGCCGAGCCGGCCGAACTTCTTCACGTACTGCCGGTGCACCACCTCGCGGAACTGCTCCTGCGTGATGCCGAACTCCTGCAGGAGCGGCGACACGGCGAAGAAGGCGCCGAGGAACGCGTTGCCCTGCATGCGCAGCTGCAGATCCGCGCGATCGGTCGCGAGCCGCGCAATCTGGAAGCCGGGCAGCGTGAACACGCGAATGTTCTTGTCGATGATCTGCTTGCGCGCCCAGAGCGGCAGCCGCTCCCATGCCTGCTCGCCTTCCTCCTCCGATTCCCAGACGAGGCAGCCGCCTTCGGACATGCCGTCGAGCGGGTTGGTGTGCGTGAAGGCTTTCGGATCGCAGCAGAGCACCACCGTCACGTGGCGCAGGTCGCAGTTGACGCGGATGCGCTCGGGCGCCGCGACCATGAAGTACGCCGTCGGCGCGCCCTTCTTCTCCGATCCGTACTTCGGGTTCGCGCTGACGTGGATGATCTCCTTCGGGTTGCCGAGCTCGTCGACGACCTTGTCGCGCTCGTACAGCAGATCGTTCAGGTCGCCGAGGATCGCGCCGAGGTTCTTGCCCGTCGTGATCGCGCCCCACCCGCCGATCGAGTGGAAGCGGACCGCGATCGCATGCTCGGGCAGGAGCGACGGCGCCTCGTCGGACTTCACGTCGTAGGGGTGATCGACCCCGAGCACGAAGAACGACGTCCCGTCCGCCGCGCGCTTGCCGTCCCTGCGCGCGCGCTGTCCCGCCGCGAACTCGTACGCGCCGAGGATGTGCTCGGGCCGGAAATCGCGCGATCCCAATCCGTACACGCCGGAGAAGAGCCGCGGCATCTCGTCGATCGTGATCGCGGGCAGCCCTTCGGCCGCCGGGCGCCCCGGCGTCAGGAGCGCCTTGACGACGGCGGCCTCGGGGAAGGGACGGATCACGTTGAGGTGAATCGATCCGACCGTCGCGCCGCGCGTCCCGCGCAGGTAGTCGACCCCGGCTTCGATGTTCTCGGCGGCCGATCCGAGCGAGACGAACACCGTGTCGGCGTCGGCGGTCTTGTACTCGGTGACGAGGCCGTAGGAGCGGCCCGTCAGCTTCGCGAACGCTTCGTACGCCTCGACGAGCGCCTCGAGGATCGGCTCGGTGAAATGATTGCGCCGCGCGACGACGCCCTGCATGTAGTGCTCCTGGTTCTGCACGGGACCGAGGAGCACCGGGTTGGTGAGATCGATCATGCGCGGCACGCGCCGGCGCGTCGGCCCGAACAGCGTCCGCTGGCTCTCGGTGGGGCACTCGATGATGTCGTCGGGCGATCCGAGATATTCGCGAATGAGTGCTGCTTCGTGCTTGTAGAACGTCCGCTCGAGATGCGAGGTGAGGAAGCCGTCCTGGGTGTTCATTCCCGGCGTCAGCGTCAGCTCGGTGACGCGGCGAAGGATGAGCGCCTGATCCGCGGTCTGCTGCGCGTCCTTCCCGAACACCATGATCCAGCCGGTGTCGAGCGCGCCGTAGATGTCGTCGTGCCCGCAGTGGACGTTGAGCGCGTGCTTGGTGAGCGCCCGCGCCGCCACCTCCAGCACCATCGTCGAGCACTTGCCCGGCGCGTGATAGTACTGCTCGACGCCGTACACCACGCCCTGGCCCGACGTGTAGTTGACGACGCGCCGGCCGCAGACCGAGTACGCGATTGCGCCGCCCTGCGCGGCGTGCTCGCCCTCGGCTTCGACGGCGATCGTGCTGCGCCCGAAGACGTTCAGCTTGCCCTCGGCGTACGCCTGCTGAAAGAGCTCGCCGCCTTCCGTGGACGGCGTGATGGGATAGAAGATGCCGCCGTCGGCGATCCGCGTTTCCGTGTGGTAGGAGACGAGCTGGTTGCCGTTGGCCGTGACCCGAATGCCCGGATACCGAGGTCTGTCGTTCATGCGACCACCCTTCCGCGCCGTGGGGACGGGAAAACCGAGAGTCTGTCGCCAATCCGAAATTGTAGGGCCGTTGTCGCGCGGATTCTACCGCCTCGGGGTCCATGCGGCAACTGCACGAACGGGTCCGCCCCGTGTGTTGCAGATCGGGGACAATCACAGCCGTTACCGCGGTTGCAGGGGTAAACATGAGCGCCCGTCAGGATCCGGCGCGGTGGATCGCCTTTATTGTCCCTCCCGGCGCCGTCCGGCGACGCTCGATCCGCCTCTGCACGACAAGGACGTCGAGGCGCGTCGGCCTCCCACCGGATTTGTTCCATCCCTAATTCATGCTATGGCCGCCGGCAGGATTGCGTTGCATGACCTCTCAAGCACATAATAGTCGGCCCATGCGTATTCGAGTCATACAACGGCCGTCCGCGACGTCAGTGGATGGACTCGAGCTCCATCGCTTCGAGCCTGGCCACGTGTACGACGTGGGCACGGCAATGGGGTCGTTGATGCTGTCCGAGGGGTGGGCCGAACCTGTCGCGACAGAAACGCCCGCGCCGGCGCCGCCCCAGCCGACGAACGCATCGAGATCGTCGGAATCGACATACGCATCTGACGCGCCCGGCGCTCGCGTCGACGAGCGCTCCGAAGCGGAGCACCGCGCGCGCTCCGCGCCGCTTCCCGACATCGACGTCGCCGCCGACTATCGCCGCCGGCGGTGATTCGCAGCCTCGATGACATAATGCGCGCGTGACGCGCCTCACCGCCGCCTTCGCCGCAGTCTTCGCGCTTGTTTCGCTCGCATCAGCGCAGCAGTCTGACGTCGATCGCTACGTTCGCGAGCATCAGCAGGCGATCGTCCGCGAGCTCGTGGAGCTCGTCGCCGTGCCGAACGTGCGGACGGATCTGCCGAACATCACGCGCAACGCCGAGCTGCTGCGCCGGATGCTCGAGCGGCGCGGCATGAAGCCCGAAGTGTGGGAGACGCCGTCCACGCCGCTCGTGTACGGCGAGCGCCTCGTTCCCGGCGCGAGCCGCACGATCCTCTTCTACATCCACTTCGACGGGCAGCCGGTCGACAAGGCCGCGTGGAAGCAGGCGGATCCGTGGCAGCCGGTGCTGCGCGCCGGCACGATCGAAGAAGGCGCGGAGGAGATCCGCGACTGGTCGGCGCGGACGGCGTTTCCCGACACCTGGCGGATCTACGCGCGCTCGGCCGGCGACGACAAAGGCCCCATCGAGGCATTCGTCTCGGCGATGGACGCGATCGACGGGAAGCCCACTCAGAACGTGAAAGTGATTCTGCACGGGGAGGAGGAAGGCGGCGGCCCGGCGCTCGACTTCGCCGTCAGGAACCACGCGGACGCGCTGCGATCCGACGTGCTGCTGATCGTGGACGGCCCGCAGCATCCGAGCGGCAACCCGACGCTTTACTACGGCGCGCGCGGCGGCGCGGGGCTGACCGTCACCGTCTACACGGCGAA
>QHWK01000367.1 GCA_003223775.1 Acidobacteriota bacterium | reverse complement strand
GCGCGCGCCGGACACCGGCGCGCCGGCGCGAACCACGCCGCCGATCGTGTGATCGCCGCACGCGAAGAAGACGACGTCGTGTACGCCGCGCGCGGCGCCGATCCACGCTTCGGCGACGGCCGCGGCCGTCCCCGACGGCGTGATGCCGTGCTGCGCGAACGCGCCGCCGACGCGGGCGGCGAGCGCGGCCGCCGCTGCCGTAATCGCCGGGGCCTCGGGCAGCGCCGCGGCGATCCCGAGCTCGCGCGCGCCGTGCCCCGCGGCGACGACGCCGGCTAGGGCGCGTTCGGCCGCCGACGCGAGATCGCCGTCGGCCGCGACGACCGCTCGCGCTTCGATGGCGCCGCGGTCGTCGATGCGCACCGCGATCGCGCGCGCATCTACGAGCTCTAGACCGAGCATCGCCGTGCGACGGTTCTCATTCGCGTCCCCAGTCGGTGTTCACCTGCAGCTTCCGACCGACGAGCGGCTGCGCAATCGGCGCGTCGCAGTCGTCGGGATGAAAGAGCGCGCGATCGATCCGATCGAGCAGCGCCGACAGCTGGCGCTCGTCCGGCGCCTGGACGACCAGCACGCCGCCGCTGTCGGCCGGCGGGAACCGGCGGTCGTCGAGGTAGTCGCGATCCATCGTGACGAGCGTCCGCCGCAGCTGCTGCGCGAGCTGATAGTGCCGCGCGTCCGACGCGCGGCGCAGGTCGTCCTCTTCGACGACGAACAGCACGTCCCAGCGCAGGCGCGTGCGCATGTGCGCGACCAGGCCGGCCGGCACGTTCGCGTCGGCGTAGATGCGCGGCCGCGCGACGATGCGTTCCACGTGCGGCGCGAGCTCCTCGGGCAGCGTTCCCATCGACGTCAGGTTTTGACTTTTAACTTCTCTCGAGCAAACGCGATCGTCGAATCGCAGTAGGCGACGACGGTGTCGGGCAGCACGCCGGGGTTCACCTTCCCCCAGCTCACGGCCTCGGCCGGCGTCGCGCCCGACAACCCGCCCCAGACGACCTGGTCCGTCGTGATCTGGATGAAGAAATCGTTGCCGCCCTTCGGGATGCCGTAGACCTCCCAGAGCGTCGGCTGCGCCTGCAGGTAGAAGTTCTTCGGCGATCCGCCGCCGAGGATCACGCAGCCGTTCTTGCGCCCGGCGAGCACGATCGCGCAGATCTCGTTGACGTCCTTGTTCGGATCGATCATCAGCCGGCTGCCGTTCATCAGCTCGTGGTAGGCGACGTTCATCCCGATCGAGCTGTCGCCCGGCGACGAGGTGTAGACCGGCACGCCGGCGCGCGCGGCGCGCGCCACTACCGAATGCTCCTCGCATCCCGGGTAGCGCTCGAGCAGATCGAGGCCGAGGCGATAGTGGAACTCGGAGCTCGCAATCGGCTCGTTCAGGCCCGACCGCTCGAGGAATGCGCGAATGTACGCGTCTGTTTCGAGCAGCACCGTCGCCGGGAAGAGCACGTCGTAAATCCGAATGACGCCGTCCTCGTAGAGCTCCACGTCGTTGAGGAACGGCGAGCCGCGGCGCAGCGTGAAGTTCAGCGCGTAGTGGAGATCGTGATAGAGGTTCGCGCCCGTCGAGATGACGAAGTCGACCAGCCCGCGGTCCATCAGCTCGATGACGCAACCGCCGAGCCCGGCCGGCGTCAGCGCGCCGGCCATCGTCAGCCCGATCGTGGTGTCGCTCGCCGGGTCGAGCATCTTCTCCGCGAAAATCTGCGCAGCCTCGGACAGCCGGCCCGCGTTGAACGCCTGGAACCCTTCGTCGATGAGCTGACGGATGTCCTGGCTTCCCTTCGGCCTGTAGTAGCGGATCGGCTTGCCAGACAGGAACGGCTGGCGGGACTTCCCCGGCGAGCCCGGGGCGCGATGCGGCAACGGCGCTCTCCTTTGAATGCCCGAAATTGCGGCCAACGGGCCGGAAAGGACGCGCGCTGCACGATTTGCGCGCAGCGGGTTCGGGCCCGGGGTGTGAAATAGCTTAACATCAGGGATTGTGACTGGCGAGCAGGATTGGCTCTATTGGGCGGTCGCTGCAGCGGTTGCGGCGCTGCTGCTCGTCGCGTTCTGGGTGTGGCGCAAAGGTCGTCCGTTCGCGGACGGCGAGGTTTTTCGCGCGAGCCGCTGGAGTTCGGGCAATCACCTGTTTCCGACGCAGATTCTCATCACGCCGACCAGCGTCGTGCAGTACACGCCCCGCTGGATTGGACGGCGTGAAGAGACGATACATATGGCGCACATCGCGTCGGTGAAGATCGAAACCGGCATGCTGTTCTCCGATGTGCTCATCGAGACCAGCGGCGGGAGCGACCCCATTGTCTGCCACGGCCACCACAAAGGGGACGCGAACCGCATGAAATCGCTCATCGAGCAGTATCAGACCGGCTATTACCGCTCCTCTCCGTCCCGGCCTGTCGGCGGCGACCCCTCCAGCCGATAACGTAAACGTTGCAATGGACGACCTGACTTTCAGCGCGCGTCGCGCGAGCGTGGCCGCTACGGCCCGACCCGCCGAGCCCGCCGATTACGAAACGCGTTTTCGCACACTGGTGCAGTCGCCGCTGCGCGCCGGGCTGCTGCGCTACCTGAGCGCGCGCCCCGACGAGAGCTTCGACGTCGAAGCGCTGATGCAGACGTTCGGCCGGCTGAAGCTGGACGTCGAGAACTGCGTGCGCGAGCTGGTGGACTTCGGCGTCGCGCAGGTCGTGTCCGGCAGCGCGCCGCCCCGCTACATGATCGACCGGCCGGACAGCGACGCCGCCATCGATCTGCTCGACCAGTTCCTCGAGCGCCGCGCCGCGGTCAGCAGCGAGGATCAGTCGCCGTCGGTCCAGCGCTTCCGCGAGATGATCGGCCGCGACGAGAAGATGCTGATCGTGTTCGAGTGGATCCGCACCGCGGCCAAATCGGACATCTCGGTGCTGATTCTCGGACCGACCGGATCGGGCAAGGAAGTCGTCGCGCGGATGATCCACGAGCTGAGCCGCCGCAGCGTGGCGAAATTCCAGGCGGTGAACTGCGCGGCGCTGCCCGACACGCTCTTCGAATCGGAAATCTTCGGCTACGAGAAGGGCGCCTTCACCGGCGCGCACGATCGCAAGCCGGGCCGCCTCGAGCTCGCGAACGAAGGCACGCTGTTCCTCGACGAGATCGGCGACATGTCGCTCATCGCGCAGGCCAAGCTCCTGCGCGTGCTCGAGTAGCGGCGCTTCGAGCGCCTCGGCGGCCACAAGTCGATCTCGGTGGACTTCCGGCTGATCTCGGCGACCAACCGGCCGCTCGAGCAGTTCGTGCGCGACGGACGATTCCGTGAAGATCTGTACTACCGCGTGAACGCGTTCGCGATCCGGCTGCCGTCGCTGCGCGAGCGGCAGGTGGACATTCCGGTCCTGGCACAGCGCTTTCTTGCGCGGTACTGCGCAGCGCAGGGACTGCCGCTCGACAGCAAGAGCTTTTCGCGCGAATCGCTCGAACTGCTCTGCGGCTATCATTGGCCCGGCAACATCCGCGAGCTCGAGAGCACGGTGTCGCGCGCGGCGCTGTCGGCACCGGGCCGATCCATCCGCTCGCAGGACGTCGAGTTCCTGCACGCGTCGACGCCGACCGCGCCGATCACCGGCGATCATCTGCCGTCGCTCGCCGAAGCCGAGCGGGCGCATATCGTGCGCGTGCTCGAGGCCGTCGACTGGAACAAGAAGGAAGCGTCGCGCGTGCTCGACATCAGCCGCGGGGGCTCCCCCCGTCGGACATATGAAGGATCTTCCGATTGCCGCACGGCTATTCGTCGGGGCCGTGCTGGCGGCCGGCACGCTCATCCTCGTGCTGTTCGCGCCGCACTCGATCGCGAACCCGCTGCTGTTCGTCGTGCTGCTCGCGTGCTCGTCGCTCGCGTCGGCGCTGAAGGTCCGCCTGCCGCTCGCGAGCAGCGGGTCGACGATGTCGGTCTCCTACGCCGTGGACTTCGCGGCGCTCCTGCTGCTCGGCGCCAACGAGACGATGATCGTGGCGGCGGTGAGCGCGTGGAGCCAGTGCACGTTCCGCACGGAGACGCGCACGGCGATTTTCCGCACGCTGTTCAGCATGGCGTCGCTCGTGCTGACGGTGAAGGCGGCCGGGTTCGTCTACACGCTGCTCGGCGGCGTCACCGTCGTCAGCGGCTTCTCGCTGTTCGCGATCCCGAAGCCGCTCGTCGGCGCAGCGACCACCTACTTCGTCTTCAACACGCTGCTCATCGCGACGGCGATCGGCCTCTCGACGCGGCAGTCGATCGCGCGCGTGTGGAACGAGAATTTCCTCTGGAGCGCGCCGAGCTACTTCGTCGGCGCCGGCGCGGCCGCGCTCGGCGCGTCGGTGATCGACCAGGGCGGCTACTGGTGGGCGTCGCTCGTCGCGGCCCCGCTCTACCTGACCTACCGCACCTACAAGGTCTACATGGGGCGGATCCAGGATCAGCAGCGCCACGTCGCGCAGGTGTCGGATCTGCACCTGGCGACGATCGAGGCGCTGGCGCTCGCGATCGACGCCAAGGATCAGACGGCGCAGAGCCACATCCGCCGCGTGCAGGTGTACGCCGCCGGGCTCGCGGGCGCGCTCGGCATGCCCGACAACGAGATCCAGGGCGTGAAGACGGCGGCGCTGCTGCACGACATCGGCAAGCTCGCCGTACCCGAGCACATCCTCTCGAAGCCGGGGCCGCTGACGCAGGAGGAGTTCCAGAAAATCCGCATCCATCCGCAGGTGGGCGCGGAGATCATCAGCGGCGTGCCGTTTCCGTACCCCGTCGCGCCGCTGATCCTGAGCCACCACGAGCGGTGGGACGGCAAGGGCTACCCCTCGGGCCTCAAGGGCGACGAGATTCCGCTCGGCGCGCGCATCCTGTCGGTCGTCGATTATTTCGACGCGCTGATGTCGGAGCGGCCGTATCACAAGGCGATGAGCCTCGACGCCGCGATCGGCCTGCTGCGCCAGGAGAGCGGCAAGGCGCTCGACCCGCGCGTCGTGCAGACCTTCGTCGACATGTACTCGGAGCTCGCCGCCGAAGCCGAAGCGAGCCAGGAGCCGTCGCGCAAGCTGACGCGCGTGCCGACGCACGCGCCGACCGCGGCGCCCGCCGTCGGCCTCATCGACGCCGCGCCGGTGCCGGTCGCGCGCACGAACGTCTTCCAGGACATCGCGCTCGCGCACCGCGAGATCTACGCGCTCTACGAGATCGCGCAGGCCATGGGGAGCAGCCTCGGCGTGTCGGACACGATGGCGCTCATCTCGTCGAAGTTGAGCAACATCGTGCCGTTCTCCTGCTGCGCGCTCTTCCTCTACAACGAGGAGTCGGAGACGCTGCGCTGCCGCTTCGCGACCGGCGTGGAGTCGGACACGATCCAGCAGCTCACGATCCGCAACGGGCACGGCCTCACCGGCTGGGTGGCGCGCAACCGCCGGCCGCTCGTCAACGCGCGGCCGAGCACCGACTTCGAGGCGGCGGGCGTGCCCTCGGAGCACACGACGCTGCACTCGGCGCTCGTGTGCCCGCTGCTCTTCAACGAGCGCTTCATCGGGACGATCTCGGTCTACCACACGGAGCCGTCGGTCTACACCGACGATCACCGCCGGCTGCTCGACCGCATTTCGGAGCAGGCGGCGGCCGTCATCTACAATTCGATCGTCTTCGAGCAGACGCAGGAAGATTCGCTCACCGATCCGCTGACGGCGCTGCCGAACACGCGCTTCATGTTCATGCACCTGACGCGCGAGCTCGCGCGCGCGGAACGCCTGAAGTCCGAGGTCTCGCTGCTCGTGATGGACCTCGACAACTTCAAGGAGATCAACGACACCTACGGCCACCACGTGGGCGACCGCGCGCTGCGCGACATCGCGAGCGTGCTCAGGACCGGCATCCGCCCGTACGACATCTGCGTCCGCTACGCAGGCGACGAGTTCATCGTCGTGCTGTCGGGGTGCGGCGGCGAGGAGGCGGAGCGGAAGCGGCTCGAGCTGCAGCAGGCGGTGGACAGCCTCGTGTTCGAGGCGCGGCCGGGCAAGATGCTGCCGCTCGCGATCAGCGTCGGCGCGGCGGTCTTCCCGCACGACGGCGACAGCTACGAGACGCTCCTTGCGACGGCCGACAGCCGGATGTACCGCGACAAAACGCGGCGCAAGCGCGACGTGTCGAACGGCCAGGCCGCCGACGATCAGGCGCGGCCGCAGCCGCAGCCGCGCACGGCGACGACGTTGTCCGATCTCGATCTGCAGCGCGCCGCCATCGGCGTGCTGTAAAAAAACCCGTCATGGCGAATGGCTGATGGCTGATGGCTATGGTTGATGGCCGAGGCCGAGCCTCCCATCAGCCATAGCCATCAGCCATCCAGCCATCAGCCCTGACGCCCGTCGTCAATCCAGTCGGGCGACGCGCCGGTCAACCCCGTCCACAGAATCGCGAGCCCCGTCGCGCCGACGATGAGCGCGAGCCCCTGCTGCCACGGGGAATCGAAGCGGCCGCTGAACTCCACCCATGCGCTCGGCGCCGCCAGCGCGAGGCCGACTGCGATCGCGGCGCTGCGCCGGCGGACGAGTCTCAGCACGATTCCACGGACGCGGCGAATCGCCATAGCTGGGATTGGCACTGGGCGCTCGGGGCTGGTGGCCAGCCGGTAAACGTGCTCGCCATCATCAATCAGCGAGCCCCAGGCCCCGAGCCGCGAGCCCCGGCGCGCGAAGGCGATAGCATAATTCGAGTGCTGAGAACGCTGACGCTCCGCGAAGTGCTGCCCGCGACGCCGCGCGCTCGGATCGTGCGGCTCGATCTCGGCGCGGAGCCCTTCGACTACCTGCCGGGGCAAGCGGTCGTGATCGGATCGCCGACGGCTTCATCGAGCTGCTCGTCGGCGTCAACGGGAACGGCGTCGCGGGTCCGCATCTCGCGCTCGAGCCTGGCACGCTCGTCGACGTCGACGGGCCGCTCGGCGCGTTCACCTTCCCCGATGCGCCGCAGGAGACGTGCTTCGTGTTCATCGCCGGCGGCACCGGGATCGCGCCGCTGCGCGCGATGCTCCGCCGTGCCCTGCACCTGCCGCACCGGAACATCGGGCTCTTCTACAGCGCGCGCACGCCCGAGGAGTTCGCGTTCGAGCCCGAGCTGCGCGCCCTCGCGGACACCGGCGAGATCGAACTGCGCCAGACGGTGACGCGCGCCGCCAGGACCGAATGGACCGGCGCGCGTGGACGGATCGATCGCGCGGCGCTCTCCGCGCTGGTGCATCAGCCCGAGACGCTGTGCTTCATCTGCGGTCCGGCCGCGATGGTGGACGAGATGCCGCGCGTGCTGCGGGAGTTGGGAATCGCGCGCGAGAAGATACGGATTGAAGAGTGGTGACCTTCGTGATTCTCACAGCCCCATCGCGTGATAACCCGCATCGACCATGAGGATCTCGCCGGTGACGGCGCGCGCCGCGGGGCTCAGCAGGAATAGCGCCGCGTCGGCCACCTCGCTCTGATCGACGCCGCGGCGCAGCGGCGCGCGGTCGCGATAGACCTGCAGGATGCTCGAGAAGCCCGAGATGCCGGCGGCCGCGAGCGTCTTGATCGCGCCGGCGGAGATCGCGTTCACGCGGATGTTCTTCGGGCCGAGATCGCTCGCCAGGTATCGCACCGCCGACTCGAGCGCCGCTTTCGCCACGCCCATCACGTTGTAGTTGGTGAACACGCGCTGGCTGCCGATGTAGGTCAGCGTCAGGATGCTGCCGCCGCCGCGCTTCTCGAGAAGCGGCAGGCACGCGCGCGTGAGCGCGACCAGGGAATACGCGCTGACGTCGAGCGCAATCCGGAAGCTCTCGCGCGACGTGTCGACGAACGGGCTGCTGAGCGCGTCGGCCGGCGCGAACGCCGCGCCGTGGACGACGAAGTCGAGCCCGCCGAATTCGCGATCGATCGCGGGCGCGAGATCGGCGATCTGCTGATCGCTTGCGACGTCGCATGGAAGAAGCAGCGGCGCGTCGAGCGTCGCGGCGAGATCGCGGACGTTTTCCTCGAGACGTTCGCTCGGATAGGTGAGGGCGAGGCGCGCGCCGGCGGCCGCCGCTGCCTGCGCAATCGCCCACGAGATCGAACGCTTGTTGGCGACACCAACGATGAGGCCGTGCTTGCCAGCGAGATCGGACATGGTCAATTAAGAATTGATTCCAAATTCTTAATTGCGCGTTCTTATTTCGACCGCTTCCGACCGCCGCGTTCGTGGCGGCGGCCCGCGGCGCCGCCCTGCGGCGGCCGGCCGCCGCCCTGGCGCATGCCGCGCGGCGGCGCTCCGTGCACGCTGCCGTTCGATCGATTGCCGCCGAATGCCTGGCCACCGCCGCCGCCGCCGCGCTGATTACGCGGACGGAAGCGGTTCGGCCGTCCGCCGGGCTGGCGGATCGTGAACTCCGGGATCGGACGGGCCGGAGGCTGCTGCCCTTCCGGACGCGGGAGCGACGCGCGAATCAACCGCCGGTGAATCGGGCCTTCTTCGGTATCGCGCTCGCGATCCGGGTCGTTCTCGTCGATGTCTTCCTGCGCCGCGTCGACCGCCGAGCGGCGCTTCGGCTTCTGGAGGGGCAGCGGCGTCGGCGTCGGCGCCGTTCTCGTGGACGACGCGCTTCGGACCGTTCGCAAGCACCTGCGCGTAGAGCGCCGCCGGCGTCTCCGTCTTGCGTCGCTGACGCGGCACTTTCGCGTGCTTGTATTCGTGCTCGGCGTCGCACGTCGTGCAGCGCGTCTGCTTGACGTCGTTGCCGACCATCGCGACGACCGCATGGTTCGTCACGCGGCGCTCGCGCGGGCAATAGTCGTCCAGAATGTCACCAAGCCGAAGCTGGCGCTGCTGCATCAACGCTCCCGACAAGAATCCGCTGGCAGGGAAATGAAATGCGAAGGCGCTATCGATCTTAGCAGAGCTTGCCCAAGTCGTCCAGCCATCGCCGCACCTCCGCCAGCCGGGCGTCCACAGCCGCCGGCGCGGTGGATTGCGGCGTCCGCTTGGCCGCCACCGACGCGCCGGGCGTCACGCGATCGACGACGTCGGGGTCGAACCGGTCGCTGGCGTCGCGCCATTCGGCCAGCGACAGCGATCCGAAATCGCGCCGGTCGGCCACGAGCTTCCGCACCAGCGCGCCGACGATTTCGTGCGCGCGCCGGAACGGCACGCCGCGGCCGACCAGGTAATCCGCGACATCGGTTGCGAGGAGCAATCCCGATGCCGCAGCCGCCGTGCGCTCGCGATCGAGCGTCAACCCGTCGACAACCGACCGGACGACCGCCAGCGACCCCGCCATCGTGTCTTCCGCACCAAATACCGCTTCCTTGTCTTCCTGCAGGTCCTTGTTGTAGCCGGTCGGCAGCCCTTTGATGGTGGTCAGCAGGCCGAGGAGATGCCCGATCACGCGACCTGATTTCCCGCGCACCAGCTCGAGCGGATCGGGGTTCTTCTTCTGCGGCATCATGCTGCTGCCGGTGCTCAGGGCATCGGACAGCTCGAAAAAGCGATGCTCGTCGCCGCACAGGATCACGAGATCCTCGGCCAGCCGGCTGAGGTGCACCATCGTCAGCGCGCACGCATAGAGAAACGTCGCCGCGAAATCCCGATCCGACGACGCGTCGATGCTGTTGTCGACGATGCGCGAGAACCCGAGGTCGCGCGCGAGCATGTCGACGTCGATCGCGTACGCCGTGCCGGCAATCGCGCCCGACCCGAGGGGCAGCGCGTCGGCTTCGGCGCGCGCCGCGTCGAAGCGCGCGAAGTCGCGCCGCAGCGGCGCGGCGTGCGAGAGGAAGAAGTGCGCGACGAGGACCGGCTGCGCGGGCCGGAAGTGCGTGAACGCGGGCATCAGCGCACGGCCGGCCGACGCCGCCTGCGCCGCGAGCGCCTCGACGACCGCCGCGATCGCGCGCTGCAGGAGCGGGATGCGCCGCCGCAGGTAGAGGCGCAGGTCGAGCGAGACCTGCTCGTTGCGCGATCGGCCGGTATGCAGGCGGCGGCCGGCGTCCCCGAGCTCGTCGACGAGCAGACGTTCGACGAAGCTGTGCACGTCTTCGTCGTCGCCGGAGACGAAATCGGGGTTCGCGCGCCCCCGCGCCAGCATCGCGTCGAGCGCCTGCTCGATTCGCCGCGCCTCGTCCGCGGAGAGCACGCCCGCCTTCGCGATTGCGCGCGTCCACGCGATGCTGCCGGCGACGTCGTCTTCGAACAGGCGGCGATCGATCCGGAACGAGGCGCCGAACTGGAAGGCCTGCGCGTCGGGCGCCGCGTCGAAGCGGCCGGACCAGAGGCTGCTCACGATCGCGACGCCTTCGCGAGGGCGATCGGCGCAGGCTTCAGCGCGAGGCGGCAGCTCGCGATCGTGCAGGCGCCGTTGAACAACTGCAGCCGCGCGACGCCGCTCACCTCGTGCTCGATCGCGTCGACGTAGGCGTCGAGCGCCTGGCGCGCGCGCGAGTACCAACCGCCCTCACGCAGCAGCCGGACGTACTCGTCGGCCACGCGCGCGGCAAAGGGCCGCGCGTCGGTCGCGATCGCCATCTCCTGCAGCGCGGCGTGCGCCATGTGCAGCGCGGCGAGCGCGCCCTCCGCCGCGCCGTGCGCGCCGGCGAGGATGTCGAGGCTGGCTATCAGATCCGGCGTGTTCATCACGACGCCGTTGATCGCGATCGGCACGCCGCGATCGAAGCCGAGATCCACGAACGCGGGCTCGCCGGGCAGACGGGCCGTCGATCGCGCGGCCACGCCGCCGATCATCGGCGCCGGCAGCAGGACGTGCCGCTCGTCGGCGTACGCGACGAGCTCGGCGTGGCTCATGTCCCACTCGCCGGCGGGCGCGAGGACCACCAGCGCGGGATCGATGGCGCGCGCCGTCTGCTCGATCGCCGCCCCGTGCCCGGCGCGATCGGCGTGCGCGACGGCGCCGGCCTGCTCGATGCGCGCGATCTCCACGAGCTTCTGCGCGATGAGCGGCCACGCCAGCGGCCCGGCCATCGACGCGCCCTCGTGCCGGAGCATGCCGGCCTTGAGCCCGCGCACGAGATGATCGCGGACGTAGGCGTCGCGGACGTCGACGACGTGCGCGCGCAGCGCGCCGATCGCGAGCGCGCGATCGCGGATCTCCTCCAGCACGTCCTTCCCCTGGCCGAGATCCAGCGTCGTCGCGATCACTTCCGCGCCGCGCTGCTCGGCGAGCCAGCGAATCGCCACCGAGCTGTCGAGGCCGCCGGAGTAGGCCAGCACGACGCGGGAAGGCGCCTGGAAAAAGGGGTACGACCCCTTTTCGGTGGTCATTCGGACGAGTACTCCTTGAGCCGTCTCGCGAGCGCGGCGGCGCCCCGCGCGCCGCGCGCGATGACGAGAATCGTGTCGTCGCCGGCAATCGTGCCGACGGCCTCCGGCAGCCGCGCACGGTCGAGCGCTTCGGCGAGCGCCTGCGCCTGCCCGCGTCCCGTGCGGACGACGATGAGCTGCTGCACGCGGTCGACGCTGCGGATGAACTCGTTCGCCGCGCGCTCGAGCAGCGTGAGCGCCGTCTCGAGGTTCGGCGCCTCATCGCCCGGCCGCCGGTAGGCGCCGTCGGCGGCGCGCTTCACGAGGCCGAGCTCCTTGATGTCCCGCGAGATCGTCGCCTGCGTCGCCTCGAAGCCGCGCTGCAGCAGCCGGCGGCGGAGCGCCTCCTGGCTGTGGAGCGGCTCGCGTTCGACGAGTTCCAGGATGACGGCCTGACGTCGCGATTTCATGCAGGGACGAGGACAGAGTATACATCGATTTCTGTTGATCGAACCCCCGTTTGTCTGTATAAGTATTCTTTCCGATGCATACAGTTACCGCCGACCGGGAGATGCCGTCGGGCGCTGGACGCGCGGCGGCGCGCGTCGCCGTCGCCGGCGCCACCGGCTACACCGGCCAGGCGCTGCTGCGGCTGCTCGCGCGCCACCCGGCCGTCTCGCTCACCGCCGCGATGTCGTCGGGCCAGACCGCCGCCTCCTCGCGCCGCCTCCCGGCGCTCGCGCGCGTGTGGGACGGCGCCGTCGTGCCGTTGTCGGAGGACGCGCTGAAGCAGGACGCCGATCTCGTCTTCCTCGCGCTCCCCGATTCGAAAGCGGCCGAGCTGGCGCCGGCGCTCGTCGACGCCGGCGTCCGCGTCATCGACCTGTCGGGCGCGTTCCGCCTGCGCGACGATGCGGCGCGGCGCCGCTGGTACCCGGAAACGCACAGCCTGCCGGCGGGGCTCGCATACGGCCTCACCGAGCGCGAGCGCGGCAGCGTGGCGCGCGCGCAGATCGTCGCCAATCCCGGCTGCTATCCCACGGCGGCGCTCCTCGCGCTCGCGCCGCTCGCCGAGGCCGGCCTGCTCGTGCCGACCGCTGACATCGTCGTCGACGCGAAGTCGGGCGTGTCGGGCGCCGGCAAGACGCCGTCCGAGCGAACGCACTTCTCGGAGTGCCACGGCAGCGTCGGCGCGTACGGCGTGTTCAACCACCGCCACGGCGCCGAAATCGATCAGGGCGTCGGCCGGCCGGTGACGTTCACGCCGCATCTCGTCCCGCTCGACCGCGGCCTCCTCGCGACGATCTACGTCCGCCTGCCGCCGGGGACGACGGAGGAGGCGGTCGGGGACGTTTACGAGCAGGCGTACCGCGGCGCGACCTTCGTGCGGCTCGTCGGCGCCGCGCTGCCCGAGATCAAGCACGTCGCGCATACGAACTTCTGCGACATCGGCTGGCGCGTCGATCCATCGGGCCGCGCCGTCATCGTGTCGGTGCTCGACAATCTGCTCAAAGGCGCGTCGGGTCAGGCAGTCCAGAACCTCAACGTGATGCTCGGTCTGGACGAGCGGACGGCGCTCTTGTGATTCGTCCGCTGGTTCTCAAGTTTGGCGGGGAGTTGCTCGAGGATTCCGGGCATCTGCGATCCGTCGTGGGCGCCGTCGCACAGATCGCGTCGAGCGGCCGGCCGATCGTCGTCGTGCATGGCGGCGGGAAAGAGATCGACGCGGCGCTGCAGCGCGCGGGAATCGAGAAGCGGCAAGTGGACGGCCTGCGCATCACCGACGAGCCGACGCTCGACGTCGCGGTGTCGGTGCTGGCCGGCGCCGTCAATACGCGCTTCGTCGCGGCGCTCAACGCCGCGGGCGTCGCCGCCGTCGGCCTGACGGGCGCCGACGGCCTGTGCGGCCTGTCGGTCGCGGCGCCGCCGCATCGAAGCGTCGACGGACGCATCGTCGATCTCGGCCGCGTCGGCGTGCCCGCCGCGGACGCCGACATGCGGCTGCTCCAGGCGTTGACGCGCGAGCGGTTCATCCCCGTGATCGCGTCGATCGGCGTCGGCGACGACGGCCGGCTGTTCAACGTGAACGCCGATACGTTCGCGGGCCATCTCGCCGCCGAGCTCGGCGCGGCGCGGCTCGTGATCGCGGGCACGACGCCGGGCGTCCTCGACACCGCGGGCGCGACGCTGCCGGCGCTCGACCCCGAGACGATTGCGGCGTTGATCGACGCGCGGACGGCGACGGCCGGGATGATCGCGAAGCTGCGCGCGTGCGCGGACGCGATCGCCGGCGGCGTCGACGACATCGTCATCGTGGACGGACGCGAGCGGAGTGATCTCGAGGCGGCGGCAAACGGCGCGCCGCGCCGTGCGACGCGCGTCGCGCGAGCGGCGGCGGTGAAACGGTAGCGGTCGGACGAGGATGGTGGACGCAATGACTATGGTGATGGACGACGCGATCGTCGCGCGGGAAGCGCGGCACGTGCTGCAGACCTACCGGCGCCAGCCGGTCACCTTCGTGCGCGGCGAAGGCGTGCGCCTGTGGGACGCGGCCGGGCGCGAGTACCTCGATCTGCTCTCGGGCATCGGCGTCGCGGCGCTGGGCCACGCGCACCCGCGGCTGTCGCGTGCGATCGCGGAGCAGGCCGGCACGCTCATCCACACGTCGAACCTCTTCTTCCATCCGCTGCAGGGCGAGCTGGCCGAGCGGCTCGCGAATCTCTCCGGGCTGCCGCGCGCGTTCTTCTGCAACAGCGGCACCGAAGCGGTGGAGGCGTGCCTCAAGTTCGCGCGCCGCTACTGGTACACGAAAGGCGAGCCGCGGCAGGAGTTCGTCGCGCTCGACGAGTCGTTTCACGGCCGCACGTTCGGATCGCTGTCGGTCACGTCCGACGAGCATTACCGCACGCCGTTCGAGCCGCTGCTGTCGGCGGTCACCTTCGTGAAGACGAACGACGCGCGCGCGCTCGCGCGGGCGGTGACGACGAACACGGCGGCGATCATCGCGGAGCCGGTGATCGGCGAAGGCGGCATCCGTCCGCTGACGCCGGCCTTCGGCGCGGCGATCGCGGAAGCGTGCGCGAAGACGGGCGCGCTCTTCATCGCCGACGAAGTACAGAGCGGCCTTGGCCGCACGGGCTACCCGTTCTACTTCAAGGCGCTCGGCGTCCACCCGCATCTCGTCGCGGTGGGCAAGGCGCTCGGCGGCGGCGTACCCGTGGGCGCGGCGCTCGTCAGCCAGGAGGTCGCCGACACGATCTCGTTCGGCGATCACGGCACGACCTACGGCGGCAACCTGCTCGCGTGCCGCGCGGCGCTGTGCGTCCTC
>QHWK01000366.1 GCA_003223775.1 Acidobacteriota bacterium | reverse complement strand
CGGTGTGGTGGGCCCCGTCATCTGCCCTTCTTCTCGCGGCGGCGGACCTGCACGCGGATCGGCGATCCGACGAACCCGAACTTCTGCCGCAGCTGGTTGACGAGGAAGCGGTCGTACGAGAAGTGGAACGTGGTCGCGACGTTGGTGAAGAACACGAACGACGGCGGCGCGACGCCGATCTGCGCTGCGTAGAGGATGCGCACGTGCCGGCGTCCCGGGCTCACCGGCGGGTTCGCGGCCGTGATCGCTTCGACGAACGTATTGAGCGCCGGCGTCGGCACGCGCTGCCGCCGCGCCGCCGCCACCTTGTCGATCGTCTCGAGGACCTTGCCCATGCGCTCGCCGGTCAGCGCCGAAATGTGGAGGATCGGCGCGTAGTCCAGAAAGCGCATGCCGCGCCGCACGTTCTCGTCGAACGTCTTCACGAACGTGTGGTCCTGGCTCTTCACCAGGTCCCACTTGTTCGCGACGATCACGATGCCGCGGCCGGCGCGATCGGCGTCGCCGCCGATCGCGGCGTCGAGGTCTGCGGGGCCGGCGTTCGCGTCGATCACGAGCGCGACGACGTCGGCGTCGGCGATCGATTCCTTCGCGAGCGCGACGCTCACGAGCTCCACTTTTCCTCCGCTGCGCACGCGGCCCGGCCGGCGCATGCCGGCGGTGTCGATGATGCGGAAATGCCGGCGGTGCCAGGTGAGCGGCGCGTCGATCGCGTCGCGCGTCGTGCCCGGCATGTCGCTCACGAGCACGCGCTCGGCGCGCAGCAGCCGGTTGACGAGCGACGACTTGCCGACGTTCGGCCGTCCGACGATCGCGATGCGCGTCTCGGCGTCTGACGCCGTCGGGGCCAGGGGCTCGGGGCTAGGGGCTAGCCGCGTCCCCAGCCGCTTCACGATCTCGTCGAGCAGCTCCGCGACGCCGGTGCCGTGCTCGGCGGAGATCTCGAACACCGGATCGAATCCGAGCTGAAAGAATTCGAGCGCCGAGCGCTGCGATCGTTTGTCGTCGGTTTTGTTGACCGCAAGGATCACGGGACGCCCCGTCTCGCGCAGCTCGCGCGCGATCCGCTCGTCGCCGGGCACCAGGCCCTCGCGCCCGTCGACGAGCAGCACCAGGAGATCCGCGCTCACAATCGCCCGCTGCCCCTGCCGGACGACGAGCTCGTGCAGCGGATCCTCGCTCGCGCCGAACAGGCCACCGGTGTCGAACAGCTCGAAGCTCTCGCCGCGCCAGACGACGGGCCGCGCGAGCGCATCGCGCGTCGTGCCGGCGATTGGCGCGACGATCGCGCGCCGGCGGCCGGTCATCCGGTTGAACAGCGTGGATTTTCCGACGTTCGGGCGGCCGACGAGGACGACAGAGGGCGTTTTACGGGGCATTCGCAGGTAGTCAGAACTTCACTTAGCCTCAGCCTTGACAGCGTAAGTCTCACAATCTATAGTATTTACAAGCCGTCTGGAGACTCTAAGCATGATCAAGGTCGACATCGTCAACGAAGTGTCGAAAATCGCCGACATCACCAAAGTCAAAGCCGAGGTGGCCGTCGACGCGGTGTTCGACGCGATGCGGACCTCCATGCAGCGGGGCGAGCGCATCGAGCTCCGCGGGTTCGGCGTCTTCCAGGTGAAGCCGCGCAAGCGCGGGATCGGCCGCAACCCGCGGACCGGCAAGGAAGTGCGCATCCCACCCGGCCGGACGATCCGGTTCAAGCCCGGCAAAGACCTCCAGAACATCGGCTGACGTTGGACACCACGCCGGTCGCCGTCTGGCAGACACGCCCGAAATTCCAAGACCGTGTCTGGCTGCACGTTCTGTTGTTCGCCCTCACGGTCGCCAGCACCACGATCGTCGGCGCGACGTGGTACGCGAGCTTCCTCGACGATTTTCGCGGATCCATCTCGCTGCCGATGCCGTTCGCGGCGCTGCTGCTGCGCGGCTTCTGGTACAGCGGGACCATTCTCGCGATCCTCGGTTGCCATGAGCTCGGCCACTACTTCGCGTGCCGCTACTACAACGTGGACGCGTCGCTGCCGTTCTTCATTCCGGTTCCCATTCTACTGACGGGCACGATGGGCGCGTTCATCCGCATCCGGGAGCCCATTCCCGAGAAGCGGATGCTGTTCGACATCGGGATCGCGGGCCCGATCGCCGGCTTCGTCGTCGCCGTGCCGGCGTTGTTCGTCGGCATCGCGATGTCGCACGTCGCGAAGCTGCCCGACAGCTTCACCGGGTACGAGCTCGGCGAGCCGCTCCTCTTCAAGCTGGCGAGCTGGCTGCTGTGGGGATCGACGCCGGACGGCTACTCGCTGAACCTGCATCCGATCGCGTTCGCCGCGTGGTTCGGCCTGCTGGCGACCGCCCTGAACCTCTTTCCGATCGGACAGCTCGACGGGGGCCACATTTCGTACGCGGTGCTCGGCCCGCGATCGACCTACGTGACGTTCGCGACGGTGGCGGGCACGATCGGCCTCGCGTCGTTCGCGAGCAGCTGGATCGTCTGGACGACGCTGACGATCGTGATGCTGATCGTCTTCGGCCCGCGGCATCCGCGCGTGCCGGACGAGCACGTGCCGCTCGACGGGACGCGGCGGCTGCTCGCGTTGTTCGCGCTCGCGATGTTCGTCCTCTGTTTCACGCCGGCGCCAATCCGCCCGATGGATCTGATCGCCCGGTGAGAAATTAAGAATTAAGAATTTGGAATTAAGAATTCGTGATCACGACTGTGCCGATGCCTCGCAGCGTGACGACGAATTCTTAATTCTTAATTCGTAATTCTTAATTGCGCAGTCACAGGACGCTGAGCGGATCGACATCCACGACGACCCGACGCTGAAGATCGGGCCGCGCGGCGAGCGCCGCCTGCAGCGCCTCGCGGATCTGGCGTCGGTTCGTCCCCTTGATCAGGAATTGCGCGCGGTACTCGCCGCGCAGCTTGCCGAGCGGCGGGCGCGCCGGTCCGAGGACGTGGACGTCGCCGCGGGCGCTCCCGACGGCGTCGCGCACGCGCTGCACGACCGCCGCCGCGTCGTCCATCGCGCCGGCGAAGGTCCGCGCGCGCACGACGGCGTTGACGAGCGACACGATCGGCGGATAGCGCATCGCGCGGCGAAAGCGCAGCTCGCGCTCGAAGAACGCCGGATAGTCCTGCCGGCACGCGAGCTGGATGCTGTAGTGATCGGGATAGATCGTCTGCACGATCGCCTCGCCCGGCTGCTCGCCGCGGCCGGCGCGGCCGGCCACCTGCGTGAGCAGCTGAAAGGTGCGCTCGGCGGCGCGGAAGTCCGCCAGGCCCAGCCCGACGTCGGCCGAGACGACGCCGACGAGCGTCACGCGCGGAAAGTCGTGGCCTTTCGCGATCATCTGCGTGCCGACCAGCACGTCGATCTCGCCGCCGCGGAAGCGCGCGAGGAGCGCGTGCAGCGCGCCCCGGCGGCGGATCGCGTCGCGGTCGAGCCGCGCGACGCGCGCGGACGGCCAGCCCGCTCTCACCTCCGCCTCGATGCGCTCGGTGCCGAAGCCCGCCTGCTCGAGATACGCGCCGCCGCAGTGCGGGCACGCGGGCGGCACGCGCTGGGTGTAGTCGCAGTAGTGGCAGCGCGCGCGGCGCGCGTTCCCCTCGCCGTGCACGACGAGCGACACGCTGCAGTTCGGACAGTCGATCGTGTTCGCGCACTCGCGGCAGAAGACCGACGTCGCGAAGCCGCGCCGGTTCAGGAGCACGAGCGCCTGCTCGCCGAGCGCGAGGCGATCGCCGATCGCGGCGCGCAGCGGACGGCTGAGGATCACGTCCGGGCCCTCCGCCGCGTACTCCTCGCGCATGTCGACGACGGTGACGGCGGCGAGCGGCCGATCGAGCACGCGGCGCTCGAGCACGACGCGATCGTATTTGCCGCTGATGGCGTTGTGGTAGCTCTCCATCGACGGCGTCGCCGAGCCGAGGACGACGAGCGCGCCGGCGCGGCGCCCGCGGACGATCGCGACGTCGCGCGCGTTGTAGCGCGGGATCTCCTCCTGCTTGTACGACGCGTCGTGCTCCTCGTCCACGATCAGCAGGCCGACGCGCTCGAGGGGCGCGAAGACCGCCGACCGCGTGCCGACGACCACGTCGATGCCGCCGCGGCGGATCCGCTGCCACTGATCGTGGCGCTCGCCGTCGCTGAGGCCGCTGTGCTGGATGGCGACGCGCTCGCCGAACGCGGCGCGGAAGAGCGTCGCCGTCGCCGGCGTCAGCGCGATCTCAGGGACGAGCATGAGCACCCGTCGTCCCGCGTCGCGGACGGCCTCCGAGAGGCGGATGTAGATCTCGGTCTTGCCGCTGCCGGTGACGCCGTGCAGCAGCGCGACTCGAAACTCGCCGGCCGAGGCGAGCTTTCGCAGCCGCTCGAGCGCCGTCGTCTGCTCCCCCGTGAGGAGTCGGAGTGGGGTCAGAGTGGGGTCCGACCTCGCTCCGACGCCGGACGCGGCGGCGACAGCGACGTCTCTCCACGGATCGCGCTCGATGCGGTCGTGGCGCACGCTGACGTAGCCATGCTTCGCCAGGCGGGAGATCGCATCGGCTGCGATTCCGCGCGCGGCGAGATCCGGAGTGCCAATTCCTGTCGGAACGGTGGCAAGAATCTCGAGCGCTTCGCGCTGCCGATGCGGCAGCGACTGCGCGCCGGCGAGCGCACCGAGGCCCGCAGCCGTTATCGCCGCCACCCGCGTCGTCTTGTGCGCGTCGGCGCGGCCGCCGCGCGCCATCGGCGGCAGCAGCGCCGGAATCGTGTCGCCGACGCCCGCCGCGTAGTACTCGGCCGTCCAGCGCGCGAGCGCGACGACCTCCGGCGGAACGAACGACGCCTCGTCGAGGATCTGGCGGATGGGGCGAAGCGACGAGGGCCTCGCTTCCAGGTTCGCGGTTCCCGCTTCCGGGTTCCCGGTTTTCACCTCGACGATGATGCCCGCGACGACGCGCGGGCCGAGCGGGACGACGACGCGCGCGCCGATCGCGGGCGCCGGCGCGCCGTCGGGCACGCTGTAAGTGAGGAGATCGAGATTCGGAACCGGAACGGCGACGAGGACGAGCAGCTGACGGCGCGCTTCAGCCTTCCCCGAGCAGACGTCTGACAAGCTTCATATCTTCCCACACCTCCCGCTTCGACGCCGGGTTGCGCAGCAGGAACGCAGGATGAAACGTCGGCACGAGCTTCGCGCCGCGGTAGTCGACCACGCGGCCGCGGATGCGCGAGATCGGCGCGTCGGTGCGCAGCAGCGTCTGCGCGGCGAACTTCCCGAGCGTGACGATCACCTTCGGCTTGACGATGTCGATCTGCCGGAAGAGAAACGGCTCGCACTGCGCGATCTCGTCCGGCTCGGGATTCCGATTGCCCGGCGGACGGCAC
>QHWK01000894.1 GCA_003223775.1 Acidobacteriota bacterium | reverse complement strand
GCGTATCTCTACGTCGAGCTGACCACCGACGAGCGTGCGATGGGGGCGTTCGTCACGGTGCTGCTCGCCGCGCTCGCGCTGCTGCCGGCGCTGCACGCCTCGGACGTCGAGCCGCGCCCGGAGCTGCTCCGCAGCCCGCTGTTCACGATCCACGTGCTGTCGATGCTGTTCGCCTATGCCAGCTTCGCGCTCGCCTTCGTGCTCGGCGTCACCTACGTGCTGCTCTTCAACGAAATCAAGGCGAAGCACCTGGGATTCTTCTACGCGCGGCTGCCCTCGCTGCAGGTGCTCGACGTGATGAACGGCCGCGCCATCATCGTGGGCTGGATCTTCCTGACCTGCGGACTGCTGGTGGGCGGCATCTGGGCCACGCAGATCCACGCCTCGCCGGATCCGCGCGCGCAGGCGATGTCGGTGGCGGATCCGAAGATCCTCGTCGCGCTCCTCTGCTGCGCCATGTATTCGTTCGCGCTGTTCGCGCGCCGCGCGATCGGCTGGAGCGGACGCCGCGCGGCGTGGCTGTCGGCGATCGGATTCGTCGTCGTCCTGCTCAACTTCGTCCCGGTCGGATACTTCCTGACCCGGAGTCACAATTTCTAAGGATGTCTGCCTGGATTTACTACCGGCCGTTCCGGTATCGCGGCCGGAGATCGCAATTGGAGGGCCGTTGTGACTAGTACTTCCGCAGCGGACACCGCCCACTAGAAATGATCCGGCTCCTAGCAGTCGGCGTCAGTCACCGCACTGCGCCCGTCGAGCTGCGCGAATGCGTCGACTTCGCCAGGGAAGGCATCGACGCGGCGCTGGCCGCGCTCGCCGGGCGCGCGGTCGCGCGCGAGATCGTGGTGCTCTCGACCTGCAACCGCGCGGAGATCTACGGCGTGGCGGACACCGACACCGCGGCTGACGCGTTCGGCCGGTTCATCAGCGAATACCATCAGGTTGCGCACGAGACCCTGCAGCCGCACCTCTTCGTGCATCGCGGCGCGGAGGCGGCGACGCACCTCTTTCGGGTGGCGGCCGGGCTCGACTCGCTGGTCGTCGGAGAGCCGCAGATCCTGGGGCAGGTGAAGGACGCCTTCGCGACGGCGAGCACCCTCAAGCACACCGGCGCGCTGACCAACCGCCTGTTCAACAGCGCGTTCACCGTCGGCAAGCGCGTGCGATCCGAGACGGGACTCGGCGAAGGCGCCGTGTCGGTGAGCTACGCGGCGATCTCGCAGCAGCTCACGATCGCGAGCCGCACCCTGCCCTCGGCGCAGGCGCTCGCCAGGGCGCTGGGCGGGCGCGCGGTGCCATGGTCCTCACTCGGCGAGGCGCTCTCGTCGGCGGACATCGTCGTGACGGCGACCGGCGCGACGGAGCCGGTGCTGACGCGCGCGCGCCTGGAGGAGGTCATGCGTCCGCGACGCAACCGCCCGCTGTTCGTGATCGACATCGCGGTCCCGCGGGACGTCGAAGCGTCTGCCGGCGATCTCGATCAGGTGTTCGTGTACAACATCGACGACCTTCGGACCATCGTCCAGGAAAACCTCGCGCGGCGGGCTTCGGAGCTCCAGCGCGCCGACGACATCGTCCGCGAAGAGGTCGAACGCTTCGCCGCGTGGATGCAGTCGCGCGAGGTGGTCCCGACGCTGGTGGCGCTGCGGCAGCGATTCGAATCGATCCGCCGGTCCGAGCTGCAGCGCCTGGAATCGAAGCTCGCAGGGCTGCCGCCGGAAGCAAGGGCGCGCGTCGACGAGATCACGCACCTGATCGTCGAGAAGCTGCTGCTGACACCGACCGAGCAGCTCAAGGCGCTGAGCGACGAGAGCACGGTCATCGCGCACGCCGACGCCTTGAATCGGCTGTTCAGCCTGACCGACGACAAGCCGAAGCCGGACGGATCGCACCCACAGAAGGTGTCTTCATGAGACCGCTCAGAATCGGCACGCGCGGCAGCCAGCTCGCGCTGTGGCAGGCGCGCACGGTGGCGGCGCTCATCGAGCAGCACGGACATGACGTCGAGCTCATGATCATCAGGACGTCGGGCGATCGCCTGCAGGAAGCGCCGCTGTCGGATGTCGGGGGGAAGCGGCTGTTCGTGAAGGAAATCGAAGACGCGCTGCTCAACGACGAGATCGATCTCGCGGTCCACAGCGCGAAGGACATGCCGGCGGTGCTCCCTGACGGCCTGGCGCTCGCGGCGGTGCTGCCGCGCGAAGATCCGCGCGACGCGCTGGTGCTGCCCGGCGCCGCCCAGGCGGTGGATCTCGCGGACGCCGTCGCACGCATCGGCGACAGTCCGACCATCGGCACGAGCAGCGTGCGACGGATCGCGCAGCTCGCGGCGATTCTTCCCCGCGCGCGCTTCGAGCCCATTCGCGGCAATGTCGATACGCGATTGCGGAAGCTCGACGCCGGCGGATTCGACGCGCTGGTGCTCGCGTCGGCCGGTATGAAGCGCCTGGGATTTGGCGCGCGGATCTCGGCGCCGATTCCACCGGCCGATTGCGTGCCGGCCCCCGGCCAGGGAATCGTGGCCATGGAAATCCGTCAGGACGATCAAGGCACACGCGACCGGCTGCAACCGATCAATGATGGTATGTCGGGCGTCTGCCTCGCGGCCGAGCGGGCTCTCGTCGCGGCCCTGGGCGGCGGCTGCCAGTTGCCGCTCGGCGCGATTGCGCTGCCGGTCGACGGCGAGCTCGACATGGACGCGGTCGTCACGTCGGTGGATGGCCGGCGCAGCATCCGGCGGCACGCGCGCGGCGCGGTTTCGGATCCCGTACGGCTCGGTCA
>QHWK01000365.1 GCA_003223775.1 Acidobacteriota bacterium | reverse complement strand
AATCGGCGAGTTCCCGATCACGATCGAGGAGCGGCGCCACGGGCAGTCGATGTACTCGGCGCTCAGCCACGTGAAGTATCCGCTGAAGACCGTGCTCATGCTGGTGTTCGGCATCGTGCAGGCGGGCGTCACGCGCCGGAAAGCGTCATGACGGGCGCCGGCGTGCTCGTGGGCGCGGCGATCGGAATCGTGCTGCTGCTGTGGGTGGCGAACTTGATCCGGCACGACCGGCTCTACATCGGCTACGGCGTCATCTTCGTCGTCGGCACGCTGGCCGCGACGATCGTGCTGATCGTGCCGCCGCTGCTCGCCGCGGTCACGCGCGGAAGCATGGCGCTGCTGCCGGTCGCGTCGCTGAGCCTCGTGCCGCTCGCGCTCTTCACGTTTCTGATGGTCTACGTCTTCGCGCAGATCACGATCCTCGCGAACCGCGTGACGCGCCTGACGCAGGAGCTCGCGATCAGGAACGCGCGGCAGGAGCCGGAGGCCGGCGCGCGCGCGGCCGAACCGCGATGATGGACGAGGAAGCGGCGCGCCGCCTCGTCTACGGCGCCATCGACATCGTGAACCGACAGCTGCCCGCGGCGAAGCGTCTGCAGAAAGCGCCCGAGACGATCATCGTCGGCGAGGGCGGCGCGCTCGATTCGCTCGGCGTCGTGAACTTCGTCATCGCGGTGGAAGAGGAATTCGCCGACGCGACCGGCGCCGCCGTGCAGCTCCTCGCCGAGAACATGCTGGGCGACGGCAGCCCGTTTCGCACCGTCGGTTCGCTCGCGCGCTACATCGCCGCGCGGCCCGCCTGATCGTGGCGACTGCGCCGGACCGCCTGTATTTCGTCGCGGACTTCAACATCGAGCCGCTCGCGCGCGAGCTCGCGAACACGACGCGGCCCGGCCTCGAGACCGCGATCGCGCCGCCAGGACCCGTCATGGCCGCGCTCGCAGCGGGACCGCCCGCCGCCGACTGGTCGGCGGTCGTCTGGACGCGGCCCGAGGCGATCAGCGAGGCGTTCGCGCGGGCGCGCGCGTTCGAGCGCATCGATCACGACCAGGCGATCGACGACGTGAAGGCGTATGCGGCGGCGATCGGCCGCTTCGCGGCACGCGCGCGATCGGTGTTCGTGCCGGCGTGGGTGCAGCCGCCGTTCGCGCGCGGGTGGGGCATGCTCGACCATCGACCGGGAATCGGCGCCACCGATCTGCTCGCGCGCATGAACGTCGCGCTCGCGGACGCGCTCGTGGGCGCGCCGTCGGTCTTCGTGCTCGACGCCGGCCGGTGGCTCGCCTCCGCCGGCGTGCGCGGGTGGTCGCAGAAGCTGTGGCACGCGGCGAAATGCCCGTTCGGGCCGGCCGTCATCGAGCTCGCTGCGGCCGACATCGCCGCGGCGCTCGACGGCGTCGGCGGTCGCGCGCGGCGCCTGGTGATCCTGGATCTCGACGACGTGTTGTGGGGCGGGCTCGTCGGCGAAGTGGGCTGGAGCGGCCTCACGCTCGGCGGCCACGATCACGTCGGCGAGGCCTTCGCCGACTTTCAGCGCGCGCTCAAAGCGCTCACCGCCCGCGGCGTGCAGCTCGCCATCGTCAGCAAGAACGACGAGGCGGCGGCGCTCGAGGCGATCGATCGCCATCCCGAGATGCTGCTGCGGCGCGGCGATTTCGCGGCGTGGCGGATCAACTGGGACGACAAGGCGCAGAACGTCGCGAACGTGCTCGCCGAGGTGAACCTCGGCGCCGAGTCGGCCGTGTTCATCGACGACAGCGAGGCGGAGCGCGCGCGCGTCCGCGACGCCGTGCCCGGCATTCTCGTCCCCGACTGGCCGTCCGATCCGGCGCGGTTTCGCGAAGCGCTCGAGTCGCTCCGCTGCTTCGATGCACCGGTTCAGACGGCTGAAGACCGCGCCCGCGCCGGCATGATCGCCGACGAGCGGTCGCGCCGCACGGCGCTCGCCGCAGCGGACAACCTCGACGACTGGCTGCGCTCGCTCGAGATCGCGATCACGGTCGAAGCGCTCGCGCCCGCGAACCTCGATCGCGCCGCGCAGCTGTTCAACAAGACGAATCAGATGAACGCGTCGACGCGCCGCCTCTCCGCGGGCGAGCTCGCGGCGTGGGCGGCGGCGCCCGCGCACTGCCTGCTCACGTTTCGCGTGCGCGATCGGTTCGGCGACTACGGCCTCACGGGGATCGTCGGGCTCGAGCTCGCCGGATCGCGCGCGCGCCTGAGCGATTTTCTGCTCAGCTGCCGCGTGATGGGCCGGCATGTGGAAGACGCGATGCTGCACGTCGCGGCGGCGCACGCGCGCGCGCGCCAGGTCTCGACACTCGTCGTGGAGGTCGTGCCGACGGCGCGCAACAAACCGTGCCTCGATTTCTTCCTGGGGTCCGGGCTGCGCGAGACACGGCATCATGTCTTCGAGTGGGATCTCTCGCAGCCGTACGCGCGGCCCGATTTCGTCGCCGTCGCCGATCATGCACGCGTCGCCGCCTCGAGCGATCCGTAGCGCCATGGCGGTAACCATCGACCGCTGCGCCGAGCGCGAGATCGGCGACGTGGTCCGCTTCCTCGACGAATACTGGGAGCGCGGGCACGCGCTCGTCGTCAACCGCCGCCTGCTGGACTGGCAGTATCGGAACCCCGACGGCAGCTATTCATTCATCGTCGCGCGCGCCGGCGGCGAGGTCGCCGGCCTTCTCGGCTACATCTGCACGCGCCGGTACGATCCGGCGCTCGCATCCGACAACGTCGTCTGGCTGACGACGTGGAAGGTGCGCGACGATGCAGGGTTTGCGGGGCTCGGGATCGCGATGCTGCAGCGGCTGTCGGCGCTCGAGCCGCACGTCGCCATCGGCGCGGTTGGGTTCAACGTGGCGACGCGGCCGACGATCCCGACGGCGCCGACGTCGTGCCCGATCACTTCGAGCCGTTCGAGCGCCGCAACGTGCGTTTGTTTTTCGCGATGAAGGGGGGCGGCGCGCCGGCGCTGTTCAAGGCCGACGGCGATCAGGATCGGCCGAACGTCGTGCCGCGTGAGGCGCCGTGACGCGCGCGACGGTCACTCGTTTCACGGCGGCCGAACCGTCGGCCTGCTGGCGGCGCGCGTCGCCGAGCACGGCGGGCATCGCGCCGTCCGGATCGTCGATTTCGCGGGCGCGCCCGATGTGGTCGCCACGCTGGGATCGGTTGCGCACGCGCTGGTGCAGGCGGCCGACGCCGAGTACGCGGACGTTTACAACGCGGGCATCGATCCGGCGCTCTTCGCGCGCGCGGGGTTCACGCGCATCGATCCCGACGGCGCCGACGTCGTGCCCGATCACTTCGAGCCGTTCGAGCGCCGCAACGTGCGTTTGTTTTTCGCGATGAAGGGGGGCGGCGCGCCGGCGCTGTTCAAGGCCGACGGCGATCAGGATCGGCCGAACGTCGTGCCGCGTGAGGCGCCGTGACGCGCGCGACGGTCACTCGCTTCACGCCGGCCGATCAGCGCCGCTTTGCGCGCCGGTCCGGCGATCACAACCCGATTCACCTCGACGCCTCCGCCGCGCGCCGCGTCGTCGCCGGCGAGCCGATTGTGCACGGCGTCCACCTCCTGCTTCGGATGCTGGAGGCGCACTTCGGCGCGCGGCGCGCGACGGTACGGCAGCGTGTGTCCATTTCGATCGCGTTTCTTCAGCCGGCGATCGTCGGCGAGCGGATTCGGTTCGCGCGCGACAGCGAGGGGCGGCTGTCGGCGGAGACGGCTGACGGCGGCGCGACGCTTGCGGTCGCGACGATCGCGCGGCGACGCTTTCAGCCTCGCCTCGTCGGCCCTGAAAGGGTCGTCCTGCGTCGATCCGATCGCGCGCGCGCCGCGAAGCCGCCGCGAACGCCTGCGATCCGCACTGCGGCAGACATCGACGGCGCCGCCGGCGCGATCGCGCTGCCGCCTGCCGCACCGCTGGCGCGCGCCTTCCCGCGCGCCGCCCGCGCGCTCGGCGCCGAAGTCGTCGCGGCCGTCGCCGGGCTGTCAGCGCTCGTCGGCATGGAATGTCCGGGCCGCGATTCGCTCCTGTCGTCGATTCGCATCGATCTGACGCCGCGCGATCGCCCGACGCGTCTCGACTGGACCGTCGAGCGCGTCGATCGCCGGTTCGGCCTGGTAAAGATCGCGGTGAACGGCGCGGGCGTCGCCGGTTCGATCGACGCCTTCCTGCGGCCGCGGCCTGCGGCGCCGCCGACGATCGCCGCGGCGTCCACGCGTGTGGCGCCGGGTGAGCTCGCCGCGGTCCGCGCGCTGATCGTGGGCGGATCGCGCGGCCTCGGCGCCGCGACGGCAGCGCTCATCGCCGCCGGCGGCGGCGTGCCGATCGTCACGTACGCCTCGGGCGGAGACGAGGTCGCGCTCCTTCAACGCGACGCGAAAACCGCGGGCCGCGCGATCGACGCGCTGCGCCTCGACGTGCGCGCGCGCGACGGCTCGCGCATCGTTCGCGATGCGGTCGCGCGGTTCGGCGTCACGCAGCTCTATTACTTCGCGAGCCCGCGCATCTTCGTGCGGCGCAGCGGACCGTTCGACGAGCGGCTGTTCGACCGCTTCGCGACCTTCTACGTCTACGCGTTCGCCCGTCTGTCGGCCGCCGCGCTCGCCGCGGCGCCCGCGCTCGCGATCTTCTACCCGTCGACGACGGCGATCGACGACGTGCCGGCGGAGCTGACCGAGTACGCCACGGCGAAGGCCGCCGGCGAATGCGTCTGCCGCGGCATCGCCGAGCAGCACCCGCGCAACCTCATCCTCGTCCGTCGTCTGCCGCGTACGGCGACGGATCAGACCGCATCGATTCTCGCCGCGCCGGCGCTCGATCCGCTCGACGCGATGCTCCCGATCGTGCGCGAGATTCAGCAGCGCGCGAGCGCGAGCGGGGTATGACGCCGCCGCAGGTGGCCACCGTCGTCATGTACCACCTCGTCCAGCCGCCGGACGCGGGGCCCGTCGCCGGCCTCAAGTCTGTCGATGTCGCGGCATTCCGCGGACAGGTCGCCTACATCCGCCGCCACTACACGCCGGTGTCGTCGATCGATCTCGTCGCCGCGATCGACGCCGGATCGCCGCTGCCGCCGCGGCCGATCGTCCTGACGTTCGACGACGGGTACCGCTGCCATCGCGACCATGTGTTTCCGCTGCTGCAGGCCGAGCGGGTGCCGGCGACGTTTTTTCCGGTCGCCTCCGCGCTCATCGAGCGACGGCTCCTCGACGTCAACAAGATTCAGTGCGTGCTCGCGTCAGTGGACGATCTGGATCGGCTCGTGCGGGAGATCGACGCGGAGGTCGAGGCCGCGTCGCGCAACGGCGACTGTCTGCCGCCCTCCACGTATCGCGCGACGTGGTGGAGGGCGTCGCGATGGGATCCGCCGGCAGTCGTCTACGTGAAGCGGCTGCTCCAACACGCGCTGCCCGACGCGGTGCGCGTCCCGCTCGTCGACGATCTCTTCCGGACGATCGTGTCGATCGACGAGCGCCGGCTCGCCGACGATCTCTACATGGACGTCGACGATCTGCACGCGATGAAAGCCGCGGGCATGACGATCGGCGCGCACGGCGATCGGCACGTCCGGCTGCCGACGCTGCCCGAAGACGGCCAGGCGCGCGAGATCGACGGCGCGCTGCGAGTCCTCGACGCGGTCGGCGCGTCGCGCGAGGCGTTCGTCTATTGCTACGCCAACGGCGAGCACGACGAGACGAGCGTCGATCTGCTGCGCGCGCGCGGCTGCCGCGCCGCCTTCACGACGCGTCCCGATCTCGCGCGTCTCGCCGCCGGCGAGATGCTGACGCTGCCGCGGCTCGACGCCAACGACTTCCCCTCGGACGCGAACGCGCCGCCGAGCGAATGGACGCGCCGCGCGTTCTGATAGGCTAAGACTTTCCACCGAACACCAAACTGGCGCCGGAGGTGCTGGAGCCCGACTACGTCTACCTGTCGCATCACCACTTCGACCACTTCCACTATCCGTCGCTGCGGCGCATCTCGAAGCGCGCGCGCGTGCTCATCCCGCGCTTCGGCGTCGACGTGATGCGGCACGAGCTCGATCAGCTCGGCTTCACCGACGTCGCCGAGCTCGCGCACGGCGCGCCGACGACGCTGCCGAGCGGCACGCGCGTCGCGTCGTATCAGTACGGGCCCGACGACAGCGCGTTCGTGATCGAGCGCGGCGGCGTCGTGCTCGCCGATCTCAACGACTGCAAGATCAAGGGTCCGTCCGCGCGGCCGATGCTTCGCGCCTTCGGCCCGCCGACTTTCGCGTTCAAGAGCCATTCGTTCGCGCAGGCGTACCCGAATTGCTACCGCATCGCCGACGCCGCCGACGCCAAGCTGATGACGCGCGAGGACTTCCTCGAGAGCTTCATCGACGCGATCCGCGAGCTCGAGCCCGCCTACGCGATCCCGTTCGCGAGCATGGTGGCGTTTCTCCATCCCGAGAGCCGCCAGTGCAACATGTACGCGGTGCGGCCGCCGGAGGTCGCCGAGGCGGTGAATCGATCCGACGTTGCCGCGCATACGAAGACCGTGCTGATGGTTCCCGGCGATCGCTGGAGCAGCGCCGGCGGCTTCGAGCTGCAGCCGAACGACTACTACGAGCGGCAGGACGAGTGGATCGAAAAGCTGGCGCAGCAGGCGGCGCCGAAGATTGCGCAGGAAGAGGCCGCCGAGCGCGCGATTCCGCTCACGTTCCAGGCATTCGAGGCGCACTTCGGCGGCTTTCTGAGAGCCCTGCCGCCGCTCGTGTGGCTCGCGCTCAAGCGGCCGATCGCGTTCCATGTGCCGTCGGACGCGGCGGCACCCTACTGGATTCTCGATTTCAAGCGGCGGGTCGTCGAACGGGCGGCGACGCCGCCGGCGGGCGCCGCGGCGATCGTCCACATGCGCGAGGGGGTGCTCGCCGACGCGATCGCGAAGAACGTCGTGGCGTTCGTCCACATCTCGATGCGCGTGCGGATCGATCTCGCGCCCGGCGGCGTGCAGACCGATTTTCTGTTCTGGGGACTGCTGTCGCTGCGCGAGCTCGGCTACTTCCCGCTGCGCCGGGTGGCCACGCGCCGCGCCGCGCGCGTGCTCTGGCGCCGCCGCGCCGAGGCGTGGGGATTCATCCGGTCGCTGTTCGGTACGGAAACGTTTGATGAAAAAGTAATGGGAACCCTGATGAATCGCGGCGCGCGAAATTAAAGAATTAACTTGCGTCGTCTCACAATCGGAAGATCGTCTTCCCGCTTCGCCCCTTCAGCGCATTCCGCGTGTCGACGATCAGCACGCCGCTCTCGATGAACGGCTCGTAGTCGAACACCGAGTGGTCGGTGCAGATGACGATGCAGTCGGGCTGCTCGCGGAGCGCGGCGGCTTCGTCGATGGCGGTCAGCGCCTCACCGTTGTGCCGCAGCTCGGGCACGTACGGATCCGAATAGCTCAGGGTCGCGCCGCGGTGCTGCAGCAGCTCGATGACGTCGAGCGCGGGCGACTCGCGGATGTCGCTGACATCCCGCTTGTAGGCGACGCCGAGCAGGTGGACGCGCGATCCGTTGATCGGCTTGCGCGCCGTGTTCAACGCGTCCCCGATCCGCTCGACGACGTAGGCGGGCATGGCGGAGTTGACGTGGCCGGCGAGCTCGATGAAGCGGCACTCGAAGCCGGTCTGCCGCGCCTTCCACGAGAGATAGTACGGATCGATCGGGATGCAGTGCCCGCCGAGGCCGGGCCCGGGATAGAACGGCATGAACCCGAACGGCTTGGTCTTCGCCGCGTCGATCACTTCCCAGACGTCGATGCCCATCTTGTGGGACATCAGCGCGATCTCGTTCACGAGGCCGATGTTGACCGCGCGGAACGTGTTCTCGAGCAGCTTCACCATCTCTGCGACGCGCGTCGAGGTGACCGGCACGACGGCATTGACCGTCGCGCCGTAGAGCGCGGCCGCCGCCTTCGTGCTGTGCTCGCCGACCCCGCCGACGATCTTCGGGATGTTGTGCGTCGTGAACTGCTGGTTGCCGGGATCGACGCGCTCGGGCGAGAAGGCCAGGAAGAAATCGACGTCGGCGCGCAGCCCTTTCTCCTCCAGCATCGGCTGCACGACCTCGTCGGTCGTCCCCGGATAGGTCGTCGACTCGAGGATGACGAGCTGGCCGCGCTTCAGCGTCGCCGCGACCGCTTCGACCGCCTGCACGACGTACGACAAATTGGGATCCCTGGTCTTGCGCAGCGGCGTCGGGACGCAGATGTCGATCGCGTCCATCGCGCCGAGCTCCGACATGTCGGTCGTCGCGCTCAGCTTCCGAAGCCTGACGCACTCGGCGAGATCGAGCTCGGCGACGTCCGGGATGTAGCTCTTGCCGCAGTTGATCTGCTCGGCCTTCTTCGCGTCGACGTCGAAGCCGGTGACGGTGAAGCCCGCGCGCGCGAACTCGACGGCCAGCGGCAGGCCGACGTAGCCGAGGCCGATGACGCCGATGCGCGCGTCGCGCGTGCGGATGCGATCGAGAAGCGTGTCGATGGGTATCGATGTCATGAGAGCGTGGTGCGCGAGCGACGCTACAGCGCCGACAGGCGATCGAGGGCGCGCGGCGCTGCGGCGACGCGCTCGAGATCCGCGTCGACCATCATATGGACGAGGCCGGCGAAATCGACCGACGGCTGCCATCCGAGCTGGAGCCGCGCCTTCGTGCTGTCGCCGATCAGGTGCTCGACCTCCGCCGGACGAATCAGGTGGGGATCGACCTTCACGTATTTGTGCCAGTCGAGTCCGACGCGCGCGAAGGCGACCTCGACGAGGTCGCGCACCGAATGGCTGATGCCGGTGGCGATCACGTAGTCGTCGGGCCGTTCCTGCTGCACCATCAGCCACATCGCGCGCACGTAGTCGCCGGCGAAGCCCCAGTCGCGGTGCGCGTCGAGGTTGCCGAGCGAGAGCGAATCCTGCAGCCCGAGCTTGATCCGCGCGACGCCGTCGGTCACTTTGCGCGTGACGAACTCGAGGCCGCGGCGCGGCGACTCGTGGTTGAAGAGCATGCCGGAGACGGCGAACATGTTGTAGCTCTCGCGGTAGTTCACCGTGATGTAGTGCGCGAAGACCTTCGAGACGCCGTAGGGGCTGCGCGGATAGAACGGCGTCAGCTCGGTCTGCGGCGTCTCGCGCACCTTGCCGAACATCTCGCTCGACGAGGCCTGATACAACCGGATCGAGGGATCGACCTGACGGATCGCTTCGAGGACGCGCGTCACGCCCTGCGCGTTGAACTCGCCGGTGAGCATCGGCTGATCCCACGACGCCGGCACGAACGACATCGCCGCGAGGTTGTAGAACTCGTGCGGCCGCACTTCGTCGACGAGGCGGATGAGCGAGAGCTGATCGAGCAGATCCGCCGGTTTGATGGTGATGCGGTCGAGCAGATGCTGGATGCGCCACACGTTCGGCGCGCTCGAGCGGCGCACGCTGCCGACGACCTCGTAGCCCTTCGAGAGCAGCAGTTCTGCGAGGTAGGATCCGTCCTGCCCGGTGATTCCGGTGATAATGGCCCGCTTTGCCATGGAAACATTCGATTCTAGCACGACCGCGGATGAGCTCGAACGCGAGCAGCGCGACGCCGACGCGCGCTACAACGCTGCGCTGACCGCGCTCGATCGCGCGATCGTCGGCGCGCAGGCGCGCGCGCTGTCGCACGACGACGCAGCGCGGGTCGGAACGGCGCTGCTCGAGTTTCTGCAGCAGATCACCGCGTTCGTCGACACGAAGGATCGCCGGCTCGCGGCTGAGGCCGCTTCACGAGTCGATACGCTCGCGCGCGCGCTCGAGCCGGTGGCGGAGCTTCACACGCAGGTCGGCGTGCTGCAGCGCGCGGTCGAGATGCTCAAGCGCCGCGCGGCCGAACCCGCTCCGAGCAACGCCTCGTCGAGCGGCGCGCGCCCGCTGAGCGCCGGCCTCCCGCATCGAGACGACGACTACAAGTACGTCGGCTTCGAGGACGAGTTCCGCGGCAGCGACCGCGAGATCGCCGCGCGACTGCGTGCGTACGCGCCGATATTCGCCGGAGCGTCGGACGTCCTCGACGTGGGATGCGGCCGCGGCGAATTCCTCGCCGTGCTGAAAGAGGCGGGCATCACGGCCACCGGCGTCGACGCGAATGCCGACATGGCGGCCGCGGCGCGCGCCCGCGGCGTGCGCGCCGTGCACGCCGACGCGCTGTCCTATCTCGACTCGCTGCCCGACGGCGCGCTCGGCGGCCTCATCGCGGCGCAGGTCGTCGAGCATCTCGAGCCGCGATATCTGATGCGCCTGATCGACGCCGCCGCCCGGACGCTGCGCCCCGGATCGCCAATCGTCCTCGAGACGATCAACCCGGCGTGCTGGCTCGCGTTCTTCAGCAGCTACATCCGCGACCTCACGCACGTCCGACCCGTGCACCCGGACACGCTGCAATATCTGCTGCGCGCGAGCGGCTTCGATCGCGTCGCCGTCCGCTACAGCGCGCCGGTGCCGGATCACATGAAGATGCAGACGATCGATCTGCCGGCGGAGGTCCTCGCGGCCGGCGATCCGACGTCGGCCGCGCTGTCGCGCGTCGTCCACGCCGTGAACGCGAACGCGTCCATCCTCAACAACCTGATGTTCACGCATCTCGACTACGCCGCCGTCGGCTACCGGATGTAGCGCGTCCCATCGCCTGCATGGAGCACATCGACGTCGCCGTCATCGGCGCGGGAGTGACCGGCCTCGCATCGGCGCGCGCCATCGCGCAGGCGGGGCGCTCGGTCTGCGTTCTCGAGCGGCACCCGCGGCCGGGCATGGATACGAGCACGCACAACAGCGGCGTGATTCACGCGGGCCTCTACTATCCGGCCGGCACGCTGAAGGCGCGGCTGTGCGTGGAGGGCCGCGAGCGCATGTACGAGTTCTCCGCGCGCTACAACGTAGCGCACGTGCGATCGGGCAAGCTGGTGGTCGCGCACGACGAGACCGAGGTCCACGAGCTCGAGGCGCTGAAGAAACGCGGCGAAGGCAACGGCGTTGCGGGGCTCGCGATCGTCGATCGCGCGTTCATCGTCGCGCGCGAGCCGGCGGTGAGCGCCGAAGTCGCACTCTGGTCGCCAGACAGCGGCATCGTCAACGCCGAGGAGTATGTGAAGGCGCTGCTCGGGACCGGCGCGGACGCGGGCGTCATCTTCCTGCCGGGCACGAAGGTCGTCGGCGCCGATCGGCGCGGCGACGGCATGGTGCTGACGACCGAGCGCGAGACGATCCTCGCGACGGTCGTCGTGAATGCCGCGGGCCTCTACGCCGACGAGGTCTCGCGGCTGCTCGGCGGCGAGGCATTCACGATCTATCCGTGCCGCGGCGAGTACGCCGAGTTCACGCCGGCGAAGCGATCGCTCGTGCGCGCGCTCGTGTATCCGCTGCCGCACGCGTCCGGCCACGGGCTGGGAGTGCACCTCGTGCGCACGACGGGCGGCCAGGTGTGGCTCGGGCCGACGGTCCGCTATCAGGATCGAAAGGACGACTACGAGAACGACCGCGAGCCGCTCGAGTCGTTCGCCGCCGCCGCGCGGCGGCTGATCGACGGTGTCACCGTCGACGATCTGCGGCTCTCGGGCAGCGGCATCCGCGCGAAGCTTCACCCGCCGAGCGAGTCGTTCGCCGATTTCCTGATTCGCCGCGATCGCGAGAACCCGTTCGTCGTCCAGGCGTCGGGCATCGATTCGCCGGGGCTCACCTCGTCGCTCGCGATCGGCGATCTGGTCGCCGATCTGGTGGAGGAAAGCCTCCGGTAGCACAGGCGCTACCGATATACCGAGGCGTGCGTCACGTACTCACGCAGTGCCGTGCGCCACGGTGGCATCTCGATCCCGGCGGCCGCGAGCTTGTCGGTGGACAAGGCGGAGAACTGGGGCCGTCGCGCGCGGAACGACACGTCGGCCATCCGCACGGCATCGAACCGCGGCTCCACGCCGAGCCGGGTCGCGAGCTCCTCCGCCAGCTCGAGCCAGGTGCACGCGCCGGCGTTGACGCAGTGGTACAGGCCCGGCGCGGCCGTGGCCTCGAGGAGCCGGCGCGTGGCGCGGGCAGCATCGATGACGTAGGTCGGCGAGATCGTCCGGTCGACGAAGACGCGCGGCGCGCGGCCGGCGCGCAGCTCGTCGAGGATCGTGGCCACGCTCCCCTTCTCTTTCGGCCCGCCTTCCGCGCGGCCGAAGAGGCTCTCGACGCGCAGCACGTAGGCGCGCGGCGCGTCGAGCGCGAACCACTCGCCCAGGAGCTTCGAGGCCGCGTACACGCCGATCGGGTTCGGCCGATCGTCCTCGCGGTACGGCGATCGCGACGCGCCGTCGAACACGAAGTCCGTGCTGTAGTGCACCAGCGTCGCGCCGATGCGCCGCGCCGCCTGCGCGAGGGCGCGTACGCCGAACGCGTTCACGTTCAGCGCCTCGACCGGATGATCCTCCGCGTAGTCGACGCGGTTGTCGGCGGCGCAGTTGACGATCGCGTCGGGCCGCAGCGGATCGATCGAGGCCGCCACCGCGCGATCGTCGGCGATGTCGAGGTCGGCGCGCGCCAGCGGCACGACCTCGTGGGCCGGGGCGCACTCGCGGACGACGGCGGCGCCGAGCTGGCCGCGCGCGCCGGCGACGACGATCCGCATCAGGCCGCGCGCGACGCCTCGTCGCGGAACGCGCGAATCTGCGCGTCGTCCAGCACGCCTTCCCAGCGCGCGACGACCGCGGTCGCGATGCAGTTGCCCATCACGTTCACCGCCGTGCGGCCCATGTCCATGATCTGGTCGATGCCGAGCAGAATCGCCGCGCCCTCGAGCGGCAGGCCGAACTGCGACAGCGTCGCGGCGAGGACGACGAGCGCGGCGCGCGGCACACCGGCGACGCCCTTGCTCGTCAGCATCAAGGTCAGCATCATCACGAGCTGCTGGCCGATGGACATCTGCACGCCGGCGAGCTGCGCGACGAACACGCTCGCGAGCGAGAGGTACAGCGTCGATCCGTCGAGGTTGAAGCTGTAGCCGGTCGGCAGCACGAAGCCGACGATGTTCTTCGGCACGCCGAAGCGCTCCATCACCTCGAGCGCCTTCGGCAGCGCCGCCTCGGAGCTCGCCGTCGTGAACGCGATCAGGAACGGCTCGCGGATCGCTTTCACGAAGGTGAGGAACGGCACGCGGATGAGCGACGAGACGGCGCCGAGGACGATCAGCGCGAAGATCGCGAGGCCGACGTACATCAGCGCGACGAGCTTGCCGAGCGTGAACAGGATGCCGAGCCGAGCACCGGCTGCCCCTTCGCGCCGATCGCGGCGAGCGCGATGCCGAAAAACAGCGAGAAGATCACCACCTGGAGGATGTCGCCGCGCGCCATCGCGTCCACGACCGAAGTCGGGAACATGTGCAGCAGGATGTCCCACGCGTGCTGCTGGTTCTGCACCATCGCGGCGGCGGCCGACGTGTCGGCGCCGATCGGCAGTGTCAGCCCGGCGCCTGGCTTGAAGACGTTCACGAGCAGCAGCCCGAGGAAGAGCGCGATCGTCGTCGCGACCTCGAAGTAGACGATCGCCTTCAGGCCGATGCGCCCCATCGCCTTCATGTCGCCGGTGCCGGCAATGCCGACGACGAGCGTCGAGAAAAGCAGCGGCGCGATGATCATCTTGATCATCCGCAGGAAGACGTCGGCGAGCGGCTTCACCGCGACGCCGAACTGCGGCCAGAGGTAGCCGACGGCGATCCCGAGCAGCAGCCCGATGAAGATCTGCGTCGTGAGGCTGGGCAGCCCGCTCGGAGCGGACCTCGCCGTGCGGGAGGCGTGGGCGTCGGTGCGCATCAGGCGTTCACCATACCATCACCGGCGCGATTTGACGGCGGCGCGCGTCTCGCGGTCCACCTCGCGGCGCTTGATCGTCTCGCGCTTGTCGTACTCCTTCTTGCCCTTCGCGAGGCTGACGGCCACCTTCACGCGGCCGCCCTTGAAGTAGAGCCGCACGGGCACGAGCGTCATCCCCCGCTCGACCGTCTTGCCAATCAGCTTGCGGATCTCCTCGCGGTGCAGCAGCAGCTTGCGCCGCCGCAGCGGCTCATGGGCCGCGTAGCCGCGATGGCTGTACGGGCTGATGTTGACGTTGTACAGATACACCTCGCCGTCTGCCTCGAAGGTCTCGAGCAGGTGGAAGTCGTGGAACGCCTTCCGGTTCTCGGCGATGTTCGACTGCGCTTTTTCGCGTTCGGTCTTGTCGGCCATGGACATGAATCTCGCGAAAAAGGGGTACGACCCCTTTTTCTAGGCGGACCGCGCGAGGCGCGCCGCGAGCAGCACCGCGGCGATCATGCTCTGCGGATCGGCGACGCCCTTGCCCGCGATGTCGAACGCCGTGCCGTGATCGACCGACGTGCGGACGATCGGCAGCCCGAGCGTCACGTTCACCGCCTGCCCGAACGCCAGCAGCTTCACCGGGATCAACCCCTGATCGTGATAGCAGGCGACGACGACGTCGAACTCGCCGCGCGTGGCGCGGACGAACACGGTGTCGGCGGGGTACGGACCCGAGACGTCGACGCCGCGCGCGCGGCACGCGGCAATCGCCGGCGCGATCACGCGATCTTCCTCGGTGCCGAACAGCCCGTGCTCGCCGGCGTGCGGGTTCAGGCCGGCGACGGCAATGCGCGGCGGCACTTTCGTGAAGCGCGGGACTGCCTCCGCCGTCAGCGCGATAGTTGCCTGCACGCGCTCCTGCGTCAGCGACGCAGGGACCTCCGCGAGCACGATGTGGACGGTTGCCAGCACGACCATGAGGCGATCGGAATAAAACATCATCGCGACGCGCGGGGCGCCGGTCAGGTGCGCCAGCAGATCGGTGTGGCCGGTCCACTCGAGGCCGGCAAGCCTGAACGCCTCCTTGTTGACGGGCGCGGTGGCGACGGCCTGCACCGTTCCGTCCATCGCGTCGGACACCGCGCGCACGATCACGTCGTGCGCGGCGCGCCCCGCCTCGGCGCTCAACACGCCCGGTGCGAAGCGCGCGCCGTTGGACGGCGCGTAGAGGATCGGCTCGCAGACGGCGAGCACGCGCGGATCGGCTGCCGCTTTCGCGGCGACCTCCGGTCCGATCCCCGACGGATCACCGACGGTGATTGCGATGCGCGGTCTCATCGAAAAGGCGTCATGGCTGATGGCTGATGGCTACGGTTGGATGGCTGATGGGCGTGCGATCAGCCATCAGCCATCAGCCATCAGCCATTAGCCATTAGCCATCAGCCATTAGCCATGACAGCGGCAGCTGCTGGATCCACAGCTGCCGCCGGATCCGCAGCCGCCGCCCGATCCGCAGCCCGTCGGGTTGTCGCAGCCGCCTTCGCTCCCGCATCCGCCGTGCTGCACGCCTTTCGCGTTCGGCAGCTCGTAGCGCAGGCAGCACTTCAGGCGCCCGCACAACCCCGAGAGCTTCGACGGGTTGAGGCTCAGCTCCTGCTGCTTCGCCATCTTGATCGAGATCGGCTCGAAGGTCTGCAGGAACGTCGTGCAGCAGAGCGGCCGGCCGCAGGTGCCGTAGCCGCCGTACATCTTCGCTTCGTCGCGGACGCCGATCTGGCGCATCTCGATTCGCGTGCGGAACTCCGCGGCGAGCTCGCGCACCAGCTCGCGGAAGTCCACGCGGCCGTCGGCGGTGAAATAGAAGATCAGCTTCGAGCCGTCGAACGCCTGCTCGACGCGCGCGAGCTTCATGCCCAGGCCGCGTTCGCGGATCTTCAGGAGCGCGATCCGGTGCGCCTCCTGCTCGCGATGCTGGACGACGGTGCCGATGGCGGGACCGCCGTCGGTCTGCACGACGACGCGCTCGCCGTAGCGCGGCGGATTCGGCGTGTCGGGCGCCAGATACGTGCCGGCGCGGCCGACCGGCGTCAGCTTCACGGCGATGAGCGGTGCGCGCGGCGGCGTGCTCATAGCTGCAGCACCAGCCAGTCGGCGACGATCTTCACACCGGCGT
>QHWK01000364.1 GCA_003223775.1 Acidobacteriota bacterium | reverse complement strand
CTGGTAGTGCCACTTGCGTACGCCGGTCTTGTAGTCGATCGCGACGATGCTCTCGGCGAAGAGGTTGTTGCCGGGCCGGAGGCCGCCGTAGAAATCCGAGCTCGGCGTCTCGACAGGGAGATACGCGAGCCCGAGCTCCTCGTCGGCGGCAATCTGGTTCCACACGCCGACGTTGCCGTTCACGGCCCACGATTCCTTCTCCCACGTGTCGTTGCCGAACTCGCCGGGACGCGGAATCGTGTTGAAGGTCCACAGGCGGCGGCCGGTGCGCACGTCGAAGCCGCGGACGAGCCCTTTCGTGTTGTTGTGCGTCTTCGGCGTGCCGCCTTCGAGGAACGCCGAGCCGACCATCACGACGCCGTCGCGCGTGATCGCCGCCGTCGAGTGGACGCCGATCTCTCCAGTCACCAGATCGATCGGCTGTTCCCTGCCGAAGACGGCGCCGACCTTCAAATCGACGATGCCGTCGTCGCCGAACGACGGGATGCGCGCGCCGGAGCGGGCATCGAGCGCGACGAGGCGGTAGCCGGTGGTGATGTAGAGGATCCGCTCGTCGCGGCCGTCGGTCCAGTACGCGACGCCGCGCCCGGAGAGCTGCCGCGGCGCCGCCGCGGCGCGCGCGGCCTCGTGCTCGGCGTGCATCCATTTCAGCTCGCCCGTAGCCGCGTCGAGCGCGACCACGGCGCGCCTCGTGCCGCCGGTGGTGTAGAGCGTGCCGTTCGCCATCAACGGCGTGCCTTCGAGCTTGAACTCGGGGCGCGGGCCGAGGAAGTCGGTCTTGAAGCGCCACGCGATCTCGAGCGCGTTGAAGTTGGCCGCGTTGATCTGATCGAGCGGCGAGTAGTGATGGTTGCGGAGATCGCCGGCGTAAGATCGCCATTCGCCGCCGGCCGCCGCCGGCTGCTGCGCGCGGCCGATGCCGCCGATCCACGCCGCCGCCGCGCATACTGCCGCCGCCGCCACGAGACGCTGCGCCTTCGGAGTCATGACGAGGGATTCTAGCAGGCTGCTGAAAAACGCAGCCTGAAGTTAAAAGTGAAAACTTAGAAGTTAGAAGTTCGGTGGAATCCGGCCAATTCCGAACTTTTCAGTTCCAACTTTTTACTTCCGACTTCAGGTCGCTGCCTTTCAGCGACCTGCTACCCGGCCGGGTAGAATGTCCGAATGATCCCGCTCCGGGACGTCATTCCGTCCCGAACGACCCCCTACATCACGGTCACGATCATCGGGTTGAACGCGCTGGCGTGGCTGTTCGAGGTGTCGCTGCCGCACGAGGATCTCAACCAGTTCCTCGCGACCTTCGGCGTCGTCCCGGCGTACTTCGCGTGGCCGACGCTCATCACGTCGATGTTCCTGCACGGAAGCTGGTCGCACGTGATCGGCAACATGTGGTACCTGTGGATCTTCGGCGACAACGTCGAGGACCGCGTCGGGCACGGCCGCTTCATCGTCTTCTATCTGTTGTGCGGCGCGGCGGCGGCGCTGGGCCAGGTGGCGGTCGATCCGGAGTCGATGCTGCCGACGATCGGCGCGAGCGGCGCGATCGCCGGCGTGATGGGCGCGTACTTCGTGCTCTACCCGCACTCGCGCGTGCTGACGCTGATCCCCTGGATCTTCATCCAGATCGTCGAGCTGCCGGCGATTTTCCTCCTCGGATTCTGGTTCCTGATGCAGCTGTTCAGCGCGGGGACGGTCGCCGTCACCGCCGCGTCGCACGGCAGCGGCGGCGTCGCCTTCGCCGCGCACGTGGTCGGATTCGTCGTCGGGGTCGGCGGCGTGTTCGTGTTCCGGAAGCGGCAGCTGGATCCGTGGGAACCGCGGGAGTACTACTGAGAGCGCGAATTAAGAATTTGGAATTTGGAATTTGTGATCACGGGCAGACGAGACGCAGCTTCGGGAAGTAGGCGCGGTAGCGGCGCGGATCGCGCGTGAGGAGCGTCATGCCGCTCACCGCCGCGTGTGCGCCGATGAAGAAGTCGGGCAGCGGCGAGCGTCTCGCGCCGCCACGCCGCTTATACGCGTCAAAGGCCTTCCCGGCAAGAAACGCGGCTTCCCACGGAATCACGGCGCGCAGAAAATAATCCGACGGCAGGACGAGATTCACTTCCTCGATCGTCTCGAAACGTACCGACACTTCGGCATAGATGATTGCGTTGATTGCGACGCCGCCGCCGTCGGCAGCGCGCTGGATCATGGCGGCAGACCAATCGAGCCACTCTTCGTCTTCGCTGAAATAGTCGAAGAGCACGTTGGAGTCGACCAGTGTGTACGGCAATCAGTCGTCGCCGCGCGTCAAGGCCATGAGCTGATCGGTGGTCAGGCCGGGCTTTGGCTTTGCCCGTCGCATCAACTCGAGTAACTTTTGACCGCGGGTCTTGCTGCCCCTCTTCTTGCGGATACGCACGCTGTCGCCGACGACGTCGAACTCCACTTCGCTGTACGGCAGGAGGCCGAGGCGTTCGCGTATCGCCTGCGGAATGGTGACCTGACCCTTCGTGGTGATGCGCATGGTATTACTCTTACGAGTAATACTACCACCAGCGATTCAGCCGGGACGCCCGGAACGCACATGAACCAAATCCTTCGCGCATGCCTCATCGCGCCTCTGCCGGGCATCGCGCTGATCATCCTCGCGATCTGGAGTGGACAGCGATTGCCAATCTATGCCGTGCTCTTCATCGCGGCGTGGGTGATGGCGCTGAGTTACGCGACTGAAATCATGCTCTTCGTCCCCGTGATGTGGCTGTTGGGCCGACTGAACCAGCCGCGGCTCACGGTGCCATCGGCCATCGGCGCCGTGATCGCTCCCATCGGCATGATCGTCTTCGCACGTATCGTCGGCGTTGGCGAGTACCCCACGCGGGACAATCGCTCAGTCTGTACTCGCTCGCGATTCCAGGATCGATCTCGGGTTTCATGTACGGCTGGCTGATTCGTCGAAATCAGCCGGGTTGATCTGACATCGTTGGTCAGTGTCGTCTGTAGCCAGGACTGTCGCGGGCGCCGGATTCGCAGAGACGACAGTCTGCTGCTTCTCGCCGCCTACGACTTCGTGCGCAACTGGGCGCCGATGCGGGCGATCTCGACGAGGATCTTCTCGAGCTCCGCATCGTACTGATCCGGCGGCATCTGCTCCTTGCGGGCCTTCAGCTCCTCGAGCTGCGATTCGAGGTCGGCGCGGCGGCGCACCAGCGCGGCCTGCGCGGCGTCGGTCGGGATCGCGAGCGGCGCCTCCGGCTCGATGTAGGTCGTGCGCGCGACGGCGCCGTCGGTGCTGCTGGGGTTCTGCACCTCGCGGCCGATGCCGGCGCCGGTGTCGTCGAGCAGCGCACGCTCGGTGGGCAGCGTCCCCTTCTGCTCGGACCACGCGCGCACGCCGGCGCTCGCGAAGCTGAACGCCTCCCAGATCGACACGCGGCCGCTCTTGTCGACGTCCGCGCCCTGCGCGTCGAACGCCTTCACGAAGTACTCGGCGAAGACGGTCTCGAACTGCTGCGCGGAGGAGTCGGTGGCCGTCAGCACGACATGGCCGCGGCCGGCGAGCTTGCGAAGGAACGCAAAGCTGGCGCCGGTGGTGTTGACGAACACGACGCGGCCGGGAATCGGCTTGACGAGATCCGCCCACTCGGACGCCGTCAGATCGGGCCCGACCAGATTGAACTTCGCTTCGTCGCCGTCGAGCGACGTTCCATGGCCGATCAGCAGGACGAGCAGCTGATCGTCTTTCGACAGACGCCTGCGGAAGTCGCCGAGCGCGCGCTGCACGTTCTCGCGCGTCGCCTTCTGCACGCCGTCGCTCTCGGTCTCGGCGAGGACGACGACGCGCTCCGGCGGATAATGAAACTTGTCGCGCAGGATCCTCGTCATCGCCGTGCGCCACGTCGTGTATTTCTCGGCGTAGGCATCGCCGCCCGACGCGCCGGTGACGACGAGGGCGTAGCGATCGCCGGCGATTACTGGCGAGGCGCAGAGCATGAGCGACAACGCGAGAAACAGGAGAAGCAGGGCGGGCCTTTCAGGCCCCCCGACCGGCGACCCTGAAAGGGTCGCCCTACAGTCATCGCGGCGCGTCATCGCAGCCCCCAGCGACGACGCAGGATCCACTCCGCAGCCAACAGCAGCACGACGAGCGCGAACGCCCACGGCTCGTGCCAGAGATCGCGCCGCTCGGGCGCGGCGTTCTGCGGCGTCGACGCCTGCAGCCAGCCGACGATGCGCGAGGCGTCGGCCGCGCGCACGTAGCGGCCGCCGGAGTTGCGCGCGACGCGCCGCAGGAATCCTTCGTTGAGCCGCGGATCGGAGAACTCGCGGTCGGCGCCGCCGACATAGAACCAGCGGTCGCTCGCCCCGAGCGCCGTCCCGGCGCGCTTCGCTTCGGCGTGCACGCGGTAGAGACCGGGCTGATCGGATCCGATCGCCGCGGTGAAGCGGCCGCTCGCCGGATCGGCGTGCCGCAGCTTGATCGTTTCGGCGGCGCCCCCCGGCTTCGTCAGCGTGGCCTCGACGACGGCGTCGGGCGCGGGCGCGAACGCCGCGTCGCGCGCGTCGACGTCGACCGAGATCGAGTCGCCCGGCTCCGCCGACGCGGGCACGGTGATCGCCACCGGATCGGGCGCCGCCGACGACAGCCAGCGCGCCGCCTGGCGCCAGAACAGCTCGTAGGTGCGATCGGAGGACGGCGCCAGCATCTTCCACCGCCACGACGCCTCGCCGGCGAACACCATCGATCGCCCGCGCCCGTACGGCTGGACGGCGACGACGGGAAAAACGCCGCCGCCGGGCGCCGTGGTCAGCGCGAGAATCGTCGCGCCCGGCCGCGGACCGCCGACCGTCGCGCTCGCGGCGAGCGCCGGCAGCGCCGCCCACACGCGCCGCGTCTCCTCGACCGACGCGCCGATGCGCATGATCGGATGCAGCTCGCCCTCGGGCGTGAGCGTCAGCTTGTTGTGCGCCGGCAGATCGATCGACCCGAGCGAGGCGCGCACGAGGCCGCCCCGGCGATCGTTCACCTCGAGCGGCAGCACCTCTTCGAGCGGCGTGCCGGCGAGGCCGCGCTGCGAGAACGATCGGCCGCCGAACACGAGGAGGCCGCCGCCGCGCTCGGCGACGAAATCGGCCGCCATCGCGAGCTGCCCGCGCGAGAAGAAGTCCCCCTCCACATTGGCGATCGCGAGCGCGTCGTACGCGTACAGCTGCTCGCGCTTCGCCGGAAACCCGCTCGTGAGCGCCGCGGCGCGGCCCGCGCCCGCCTGGACGAAAAAGGTGTCCTGCCCCTCGCCGTTCTTGCCCTTGCGCGTCACCGAATCGACCTCGAGCCCCGAGTCGGCGGCCCACGCGCGCGTCATGAAGCTGTGCTCGAAGCCGGGCGCGCCCTCGACGATCAGCAGGCGCCGCTTGCGGCCGGCCGGGCTGACGAGGACGCTGCGCGTGTT
>QHWK01000892.1 GCA_003223775.1 Acidobacteriota bacterium | reverse complement strand
TTTGCGCGCGCCGCTCCGGCGCGGCGATTCGGTCGAGGAGCTGCGGCGGTTGATGTCGGAGGGCTGGCGCGGCCGGGACGACCGCGGCGCCGAGCAGCGCCTCGCGCTCGGCGATCGGCGCGCCTTCGTCCCCGTGCAGGATCTCCTGCGCAAGGACCCGCACCTCGAGATGCACACGCGCGGCGGCTAGCCATCCTCGCGCCGCCGCTTCTCGTATCCGACGATCGCGCGCACCCACCGCGCGGGCGTCAGGAAACGTGCTTGTCCGGCGCTTCGATGTGTTCGAACAGCAGCAGCGCGACGGCTTGCTGCAGACCCTTCACGCTGCACGGCTTGTCGAGGAACGCCTCGTCGGCCCAGAGCGTCACCTTCTCCTTGAACAGGCGATCGCTGAAGCCGGTGAGGTAGAGCACCTTCAGCGACGGGTGCTGGATGCGGAGGCGGCGCGCGAGCTCGTCGCCGGTCATCTGCGGCATCATGACGTCGGTGACGAGCAGATCGAAGTGCTCCATCTTCGCCGCCGCCGCGATCGCCTCGGGGCCGTCGCTCGCGGCCGTCGTCTCGTAGCCCGCGTCGCGCAGCACCCGCTCGACGAACCGCTGCACCGCCTGCTCGTCGTCCACCACGAGGATGCTGAACGGACGCGATGGTTTGCCCTTCATACGAGCCCCGTGCACGTGAACGAACGGAAACGCCGACGAGCGTTGGATCTGCACCACGGCTCCTCTCGGATTCTCGTCATGTCCGGTAGCCAAGATCTTGCCAGCATTGCCGTCGATTGCATCGCCGGAATTGCGCGGCGTGTCTCGCTTCGTGCTCAGGAAACTCGTGTTCGGGTTGCCGAGCGACGGCTGCGTCGTGGAATCGGTGTAGCCCGAGATGAACAGCACGCGCAGCTCGGGGCGGCGCGCGATCAGACGCTCCGCGAGCGCGCCGCCGTTCATCTCCGGCATCACGACGTCGGTGAGCAGCAGATCGATCTCCGGGCCGCGCCGGTCGAAGATCTCGCACGCGACGCTCGGTCTCGGCGCCTCCAGCACTTCGTATCCCCTGCGCCGAAGGATCGCGCTCACGACGGCGCGGACCGCGTCCTCGTCCTCGACGAGCAGAATCGTCTCGGCGGCGGATTCGATCATAGAGGACGCCGCGCCATCGGCGGCGGCGCCTCATCGGCCAGGTTGTGGCGTTCGAGCCGTCGGTAGAGCGCGCGGCGGCTGATGCCGAGCACCTTCGCGGCGGCCATGCGGTTGCCGTTCACCTGCCGCAGCACTTCGAGAATGTGCTCGCGCTCGATTTCCTCGAGCGGCGCGGCGCCGGCGCTCGATTCGGCGCCGCGCGATTCGACCCGCGCCTTCGCGCCGGGCGATCCGTAGGGCTGCGCCCCGCGCCGGGGGCCGAACGCGCCTTCGAGCTCGCGCTCCGATAGCTGCGTCCCGTCGGCGAGGATGCACGCGCGCTCGATGACGTTCTTCAGCTCGCGCACGTTGCCGTCCCAGCGCGCGTTCAGCAGCAGCCGCTCCGCCGACGGCGTCAACCCGTGAATCGGCTTCTGCATGCGCGCCGCGCAGTCGCGGATGAACGCCGCCGTGAGATAGGGAATGTCCTCGCGGCGATCGCGAAGCGGCGGCAGCACCACCTCGACGACGTTCAGACGATAGAAGAGATCGCCGCGGAAGCGGCCGGCCGCCACTTCGGTGCGCAGATCGCGGTTGGTCGCCGCGACGACCGTCACGTCGACGCGCTTCGGCTGCAGCGACCCGACGCGCTGCACCTCGCCGTACTCGAGCGCGCGCAGCAGCTTCGCCTGCACCGACATCGGCAGCTCGCCGACCTCGTCGAGGAACAACGTGCCGCCCTGGGCCGCTTCGAAGACGCCCGCTTTCGATTCCACCGCGCCGGTGAACGCACCGCGCACGTGGCCGAACAGCTCGCTCTCGAACAGTGTGTCGACGACCGCCGAGCAATTGATGGTGACGAAGGGTTTCGCGCGGCGAGGGCCGGCGGTATGGAACGCGCGCGCCGCCAGCTCTTTGCCGGTGCCGGTTTCGCCGCTCAGGAGGACGACTTTCGCGTGCGGCGCGAGACGCTGAATCAGGCTGAACATTTCCTGCATCACCGGACTGCGGCCCAGCATGCCGCAGAATTCGAGCTGCTTGGCGACCTGACTCTCGAGCGCGACCACTTGCGCGCGGCGCTCGAGCTCCTCGCGGATGTCGACCAGGACTTCGCGCAGACGATCGAAATCGAACGGTTTGGTGAGATATTCGCGCGCGCCACAACCCGGCACATTCGCCCGAATCTGCCGGAGCAGATCGAGTCCGTTCACGTCGGGCATGCGCAAGTCGACCATCGCGAGATCGGACGGCTTCCGCATCAGCATCCGCAGCGCCTCGGTCCCGCTCGCGCAGGTCTCCACGTCGAATCCGGCCTTCGCTGCGAGCCGCTCCACGACTTTCAGAACCGGCAGCTCGTCGTCCACGACGAGCAGAGACGGCCGCGTATTGACAGGGACAGGATCCGGTACCGACATACTCATAGACGGGGCCCCGCAACTGGGGCAGCACGCTTCCGTAGATTCTTCCGCCCACTCCGGCGCCGCCGTAGTCAGTTCGTGCATGTCGGTGGTGCTCCGCGGACGACTTGTCCAAGAAGCGTGCCCGCCCTGCACGATCGACGAGAAACCTAGTGATTCGCGCCTCGAGACGGCTCTTCGACACATCTCCGAGATATCTCGACGCGCGCGGGTGTGCGCCTGCGGCTGCCGGAGTGTGCGCCCGTGTGCGGAATTGCACACAGGCCAGCCGATCGCTCACGCTACGTCTATGTATCGGAGGACCTTGCCTCTGGCAGTAATCTTGCCAATCGGACGGCACACCCCAATGACGACGCTGAGCTCCGTCTTGATTGTTGACGATGAACCGGCCGTCCGCGACTTGATGGCACGGTGGGTCGCCTCGCTCGGCCTCTGCCCCAAAACTGCGGCCAGCGCTGAAGAAGCGCTCGTGGCGCTCCGTACGCAGCACTGCGATCTTGCGGTGATCGATCTGATGATGCCCGGCCACGACGGCCTCTGGCTCGCGACCGAGATGCAGCGCGATCATCCGCATACGGCGGTCGTGTTCGCGACCGCCTACACCGAGCTGCTCGATGGAACCGCGCAGCAGCCGCCGGTCGCCGACATGCTGGTCAAGCCGTTTCAGCGCGAGCGATTCGCGCTCGCCGTCGATCGCGGCCGGCAGTGGCGCAAGGAGACGCTCGAAGAGATCGAGTGGCACGCGCGGCTGTCCGCCGAAGTCCACGATCGTGCGGCACATGTGATCGCCGCCGTCGCCGAACGCGCCGCTGATGTTTCTGAAGTCGACGCGCTGAGCGCGCTGGCGACCCAAACCATGCCCGAGACCATGGCTCATTCGGAACGCGTGGCGCGCTTCGCGCACTCTGTGGCGCGCGAGATGGGTATGGATCGCGAGAGCTGCGGCGAGCTTGAACT
>QHWK01000363.1 GCA_003223775.1 Acidobacteriota bacterium | reverse complement strand
CTGCGGCAGATGCTTGACCATCTGCTCGGCCTTCGCCATCCCGCTCTCGGTGAGCGTCACCGTCTTGTGCTTCTCGTCGACGATGTAGTCGCCGGTCGCCTCGAGCGCCTCGCGCTCCTCGGCCTTCGTGTCGCCGCGCACCGTCGCGCCGCGCTTGAGGCTCGGGATGATGCGATCGATCTGGTAGTAGAGCTCGGTCGATTCCTCCGCGGGACCGGAGATGATGAGCGGCGTCCGCGCCTCGTCGATGAGGATGCTGTCCACCTCGTCGACGATCGCGAACTGGTGCCCGCGCTGCACGTAGTGCGCGAGCTCGAACTTCATGTTGTCGCGCAGGTAGTCGAAGCCGAACTCGTTGTTGGTCCCGTAGGTGATGTCCGCCGCGTAGGCGGCCTGCCGCTCGGGGTCGATGAGATCGTGCTGGATCACGCCGACCGTCATGCCGAGGAAGCGATAGATCTTGCCCATCCACTCGGAGTCGCGGCGCGCCAGGTAGTCGTTGACGGTGACGACGTGCACGCCCTTGCCCTCGAGCGCGTTCAGATACGCGGGCAGTGTGGCGACGAGCGTCTTGCCCTCGCCGGTCTTCATCTCGGCGATCTTGCCCTTGTGCAGAACGGCGCCGCCGATGAGCTGCACGTCGAAGTGCCGCATGTTCAGCACGCGGCGGCCCGCCTCGCGCACGACGGCGAAGGCCTCCGGCAGCAGTTCGTCGAGCGTTTCGCCGTCGGCGAACCGCTGGCGTAACTCCGTCGTCCGGCCGCGCAGCTGCTCGTCGGAGAGCGCCTTGGTCTGCGGCTCGAGCGCGTTCACCTGCGCGACGATCGGGCGCAGGCGCTTCAGTTCACGTTCGTTCTGGGTGCCGACGACTTTGGCGAGGATGGTATCCAGCATCGGAAGTGTAACGACTGAGGTATCAGACGATTGTAGCGCACAAGGCAGGAAGGCAGAGGGGCAGGGACGGCAGGAATTCAACGCAGCAAAGCAGGAAGACAGCGATGACGAAGGAACGGTGGCTCGACGGCAGGAATCAAACCGAGAAGGCGGACATGCGGAATGACAAAACAGAACGCACGCTCGTATCAACCTTCAAGTCTTGCGACCTTCAGGCCTTCGTGGGTTCCGCGTTCCTGCCTTCCGACCTTGAATTTCTGCCGTGCTGCCTTACTGACTTCCTGCCTTGCGTGATTCGGTCAAGAGCTGCAGCGGATTGATGAGGCGTCCGTTCGCGACGATCTCGTAGTGCAGGTGGGCGCCGGTGGCGCGGCCCGTCGCGCCGACGTAGCCGATCACCTCGCCGCGCTTCACCGCCTGGCCCGGCTTCACGTGGAACGCGCTCAGGTGGCCGTAGCGCGTCACGAGGCCGAAACCGTGCTGGACCACGATCAGGTTTCCGTAGTCGCCCGTGTAGGCGGCCGACTCGATCGTGCCATCGGCCGTCGCGAACACCGGCTGACCTTTTTCCGTGGAGATGTCGAGCCCTTGATGGTAGCCCGGCTCGCCGGTGAACGGATCGCTGCGGCCGCCGAAGGTGCCCGTGAGCCAGCCGTGCGCCGGCCAGATCGAGGGCGTCGCGGCGGCGAGCGCCTCGCGGCGCTCCACATCGCGACGCACGTAGCGAAGGCGGCTTTCGAGTCCCTGCAACAGATCGCGCAGCACGCCGAAGGTGTCGTCGGGCGAGGAGAGCGCGGCCTTCGCGAGCTCGGCGACTGCGGCGCTTTGCGCGACGGTCGATCCGCCGGAGGCGCGCGTCTTGATCACCGCGGGCAGCTTCTGCATCGCGCGCGCCTGCACCGGATCGAGCTGGCTGCGCGCGCCGAGGTCGTTGATGACGGTTTCGAGCGACTGGATCTGCGCGGTGAGCTCGCCGGTCGCGGCGCGATAGCTGCCGTTTTCGACGTCGAGCAGGGCGTTGGCCGAGTGCAGCTGATCGATTTCGGTGCGCGCGCTCCATTTCGCGCCCAGGCCCATCAATATCGGAAGCGCAATCACGGTGAGCACGGCGCCCGCCGCGACCCGAACGTTGACCGTCAGGTGGCGCATGACGCCGCTTGAACGGTCCGCGATTACAACCGTATATCGTCGTCCGGTCATGAATTGGGAATGAACGCGCTTACCGTCGCGTTCAAAGCGCCGAGACTCTATCACAGGACTCTGCTTTCAGCTACTATGCGGCCGCTCCCGAAATCAGCGGCGCACTATGGTTGAGAAGGCTTATCTCCTTTTATCGGCACCTGGCCTCGCCGCCGCCACTGCGGCCGGGTTACGGCTCAGGCCGTGTGACTGACAAATCTGTTGCCTGGGCTGGCCAACCCGTCGAGGTAGCTGACCTCGCCCTGTGAACACGTCAACGAATTGGAATTGATCGAGGAGTCGCGCGTGAAAAAACTTCTGGTCGGGGCCGTCGCCGCGATCGTCGCCGCCACGGCAGGCGCCGCGCGGCCGAGCGCGGAAGTGGGGAAGCCGGGCGTCAACCCGGTGCCGTGTCCGCAGCAGGAATGGCAGCGCGGCGACGCCGCGTTCGACGCGCTGCCAGGCGCAAAGGCGTTCTCCGGTCAATACGACGGCGGCCTGTACCGCGTCGAGATTCCGGTGAACTGGAACGGCGATCTCGTGCTGTTCGCGCACGGCTTCGTCCCGAACGCCGGGCCGAACGGATCGATGCTGCGCGTCGGCGTTCATCGGTTCCGCGAACATGTGGTGAAGGAAGGCTTCGCGTGGGCGGCGTCGAGCTATCGGTGCAACGGCTACGTGCCGGGCCAGGGGCTGCTTGACACTGTTGCGCTCGTCGATCTCTTCAAGCAGGCGAACGGCGGGCGCGCGGCGACGCGCGTCTACCTCACCGGCGAATCGATGGGCGGGCACGTCACGCTCCTCGGCATGCAGGAGTTCCCGACGATGTTCGCCGGCGGCCTCGCCATGTGCCCGGCGGGTCCGGAGCTCTTCGACTACTTCGCGGCGATGAGCGCGGCGGCGGAAGTCGTCACCGGCGTCCAGTTCCACGCGGACACCGTGCCGCAGGACGTCGCGACGATGACAGCGGCGCTCGGCAAGCCACCGGATTTCACTGAGAAGGGACGGCAACTCGCGAGCATCGAAATCCAGATGAGCGGCGGGCCAAGGCCGTTCGCGATGGAAGGGCTCGCGGGCCGCTTCATCGCGAACATGAGCACGAGCCAGGCGGCGCTCGTCGGGAGCACGACGCCCACCAATCGCGCGATCGACACCGCGCACCTGAGCTACGCGATCGGCGACGGGCTGGGCCTCACAGCCGACACGTTGAACGCGAAGGCGCGGCGCAAGACCGGCGACCCGCAGATGCGCAGCGCGGACGGCCCGTACGAGGAGGTCGTGCCCTTCGACGGCAAGATTCAGCGTCCGCTGATGACGATGCACGGCACGGGCGATCTGTACGTGCCGATCTTTCTCGAGCGGTCGCTCAAGCGCGCCGTGGCGGCGGCCGGCAACGACACGCTGCTCACGCAGCGCGTCTACCGGATCGGCGCGCACTGTCAGTTCAGCCAGCCGGAGATGGCGAAGGCGTTCGACGATCTCGTCGCGTGGGTCAAGACCGGCACCAAGCCGCAGGGCGACGACGTGGACGGCGACTTGAGCAACGCCGGCCTGACGTTCACGACCCCGCTGCGGCCGAACGATCCGGGCGGCCGAACCGTCGTGACGAGCTCGAAACAGTAGGAGCGCACCGTGTTGGCCCGTCGCGCGCGACCGGGGAACGCGGTGTCGCTCGCCGTCATCGCCGCCGCGGTGTGCGTCGCGCCGGCGCTGCCGCGCGCGCAGTCGCCGCGCGGGCCGGGCGTCAACGAAGAATTCGGCACCATTGCCGAAGGCTATACGTCTGAACTGGTCGGCGGCCCAATCGAGGCTGCCTATCGGATGTTCTCCGCGCCGGATTTTGCGGCCGTCTGCGCCGCCGCGCGAGCCGGCGACGTGCGATCGCTCCGCGCGGCGCGGGCGCGGATCGACGGACGCGTCGGCGTGCCGGTGCCGTACACCGCGCTCGAGGTCGACGCGCTCGATGCGCTCGGCGTGCTGGTCCCGAAAGTGCCGATCGCGATCGAAAGCGAGATCGAGTCCGGCGTCCTCGACGTGCGCCAGGACCACATCGGCAGCGACAACGTGACGCCGAAGGCACCGGGCAGCATTCGTCTGCGCATTCGCACGATCTGCGACGCGCCGGGCGGAGAAACCTTCATCACGCTAGACGTGAAGTAAAGCCGCGCATTCGTAACCCGCCCGGCCCGCCTGGCGTGCCCGACCCGCCCGGCCGTCCGTTACTGCGTCGTCCGGAATTGCAGCGCCTCGGCGACGTGATCGGCCGTGAGGCGGTCGTCGCCGGCGAGATCGGCGATCGTGCGCGCGACCTTGCGCACGCGATCGTAGCCGCGCGCGCTCAGCGACAGCCTCCGCGCCGCCGCCAGCAGCACCGCCCGCGCCGCGCCGTCGAGCGCGCAGTGGCGCGTCAGCAGCGGCGCGCTCAGCTCGACGTTCGTCGAGATGCCTGCGCCCGCGTACCGCGCGATCTGCCGCGCGCGCGCGACGACGACGCGCGCGCGGACGGCCGCCGACGGCTCGCCGCCGGAGGAATCGCCGAGCGCGTCGATCGGCAGCGCCGGCACGTCGACGGTGAGATCGAGCCGATCGCGCAGCGGCCCCGACAGGCGATCGCGATAGCGCCCGAGGAGCATCGGCGTGCAGCGGCACTCGCGCGTCGGATCGTTGGCGAACCCGCACGGGCACGGGTTCATCGCGCCGACGAGCATGAAGCGCGCCGGAAAGATCGCCGTGCGCGCCGTGCGCGCGATCGCCACGCGCCCCTCCTCGAGCGGCTGACGCAGCACCTCCAGGACATGGCGGCTGAACTCCAGCATCTCGTCGAGAAAGAGCACGCCGTGGTGCGCGAGGCTCACTTCGCCGGGCCGCGGCTGCGAGCCGCCGCCGACGAGCGCCGCGTTCGAGATCGTGTGGTGCGGCGCGCGGAACGGCCTCGTCGTCTGCAGGCCGGCGCCGGGCGCCAGCAGCCCCGCGACGGAGTGGACCGCGGTGACCTCGAGCGCCTCGTCGAACGACAGCGGCGGCAGCACCCCCGCGAGCCGGCGCGCCATCATTGTCTTGCCGCCGCCGGGCGGCCCGACGAGCAGGAGATTGTGTCCGCCGGCCGCCGCGATCTCGATCGCGCGCCGCGCGAGCAGCTGGCCGCGCACGTCGGCGAGGTCGGGCTGGCCGGGCAGGCCGGGCGGGCAGGGCAGGACAGGCGCGCCGGGTCGGCCGGGAGGACCGGCCCGGAAAGCGGCAGGTTCGTTCAGCGCACGCACGGCGTCGGCGAGCGACGCGACGGCGGTGATCTCGAGACCCTCGACGATGGCCGCCTCGCTCGCGTTGCCGATCGGCAGCACCAGTCCGGCCACGCCGTCGCGCCGGGCGGCCGCGGCGATCGGCAGGACGCCGCGCGTCGGCTGAATCGATCCGTCGAGCGAAAGCTCGCCGAGCAGCAGGCGATCCGGTATGTGCCGGCGCTCGACCACTCCGCTCGCCGCGAGGATGCCGAGCGCGATCGGCAGGTCGAACGACGCGCCGACTTTCCTGACGTCGGCAGGCGAGAGGTTCACGGTGATGCGATGCGGCGGATACTCGAAGCCGGAGTTCCGGATGGCGACCCGCACGCGTTCGCCGCTCTCGCGCACTGCCGTATCCGGCAGGCCGACGACGGTGAATTTGGGAAAGCCGAAGGAGACGTCGACTTCGACGTGGACCGGACACGCCTCGACGCCGAAGACCGCCGCCGTCCGTAACGTTGCGAGCATGCCTGCCCGCAGGTGCAAACGACGTCGCAGCCGCGCCGCGATCGTGTTTTCAACGAGTTAGAGGCATAATACCGGCGCCACATCGCAGAAACTGCCATGTACGCGCGTGCAGCGGTGTGCAGAGGCTGACCATTCCGCCGTTCGCGCCGATAAACACACCGGAGATTTCCTACCAT
>QHWK01000362.1 GCA_003223775.1 Acidobacteriota bacterium | reverse complement strand
CTCGCTCGCGCACCATTCCGCGCACCGCTTCACGTCGGGCATGTGCTGCGGCAGCGCGCTGATGCTCGGGATCGCGAGAAACGCTTTCAGCTCGTCGAGGTACCGCTCGCGGTTGACGTTGATGAAATCGATCACGTTGTCCATGCGCAGCTCTCACTCGAATGCGACGGCCGCATAAATGCGTTCGCGCTACACGTGCCAGCGGCCGCCGGACTCGAGCGCGCGCCCCTCGCGTCTGAGCTTCTCGAGATGCGCGCGCACGTTTTCCTCGGCGGCCGGCACGAGCGCCGGCGCGAGACCATGATAGATGGATTCGGCGATCGCCTGCACGGTCGATCGCCCCGCGTGCAGCGCGTCGACGACCTGCTGCTCGCGCATGAGGCGATGGGCGATGTACGCGGACAGCACCTTCTGCGGCTCGTCGATGATCGGCCCGTGCGCCGGCAGCAGCCGCGACGGCGCCATCGCCTGCAGCCGCTGCAGCGACGCGAGGTACTCCGAGAGGTCGCCGCCGCGGCTCGTGTGGATCATCACGCTGCTCCCCTGCACGACGAGGTCGCCGGTGAAGAGTGTGCGCGTCGGCGCATGCCAGAACGCCAGATGATCCGGCGAGTGGCCGGGCGTCGGGACGACGGTCAGCGGCTCGCCGCCGGCGGAGAGCACGGCGCCGTCGCCGATCGCGCGCCATTCGACGCCGTACTGCCCGTCCTCGGAGGGCCACGGCCGCTTCGCGAACGCCGCGGACGGGTGCGCGGCGGCAATCGCGGACGCGCCGCTCGCGTGATCGCGATGGCCGTGCGTGACGAGCACCAGATCCAGGCGCGCGCGCCGTTCGGCGAGCGCCGCCGCGAGCTCCCGCAGATGATCCGGCTGGCCGACGCCGGCGTCGACGAGCGCCGCCGCCTCGTCGCCGGCGAGCAAATACGTGTTGTTGCCCTCGCCCGTCATCGGGCTCGGGTTGCGCGCGCTGAGGAGCAGCGGCTCGAACACTCAGAAACTATAGCGAAGCGACGCCTTCACGTGAGAGTTGCGGTGGTACTGCCCGAGAAAATCGCTCTCGCGGCCGCCGATCGCGACGCCGCTGATCGTCGCGCGCCAGTGCTGGCCGCGCGCCTGCGAGTACTCCGCTCTCGTGTACGCGCCGTCTCCGTTCTGTCGGACGGCGCCCTCGAACGCAACACTCTTCGTCGGGCCGATCGTGTACGACGCGCGCGCGACGATGGCGCGCGTCAGCCCGCGATCGGGAGCGAACACCAGCGACGAGCGCCGCGCGGTGACGGCCTCGCCGGCGTAGCCGCCGACGAACACCCACTCGCCGGTCTGCCGCTCGAGCTGCACGACGTACAGCACGTATTGATCCGTGTCGGCGGAGGCGGACGTGAAGTACGCCGCTTCGGCTTTGATCGTGAAGATCCTGGTCGGCAGCGCGGCGTCGGCGCCGTAGGTCCGAATCGACGGATAGGTGCGGCTGACCGCGAGCGCCGGGCCCGCGCCGAGCGGCGTCGGGGCCGGCCTCACGTCGACGTTCGGCAGATGGTTGAAGCCGTCGAAGAACGAGGCGGAGAACTCGACGCGATCACCGGACCGGCTCCAGCGGACGCCGGCCTGCGATCCGTCGGGCAGCACAGCCGCCCCGTCGAAGAGCGGGATCGCAGTGGCAGCAGGCGGCACGGCGGTCCAGCGCTGATCGAGGAGCGGCACGCGGCTCGGCGTGAAGCGCGGCAGCCACACCGCCTCGAATGTGTTTCCCTTCGCCTGCACGACGCCGCGGACGCCGGTCACGCCGAGGAACTCCGGGTCGACGACGTCGAGATAGTCGCGCGGCGCGAAGCGGTCCGTGGGCGTCACGATGTCGGTCTTGCCCCAGCGGATGAATTGCTTCCCCGCGTCGATCGTCAGCGCGCCGCGCGTGATCGTCGCGGCGAGGCGCCGGAGCCCGAGCCGCGGCCGGCGTTCGCCGCGATCGGAGACGTCGAGCCGCCACCCCTCGTCCACCTGATCGTGCGAGTTCGCGCGCACGTCGAGGCCGGCCGCGAACTGCAGCCAGCCGGCCGGCTTGACGAAGATCTCCTCGCGCGCGAGGAGGTCGGCGACCTCGCGCGTCGGATCGTTGGGCGCCGCCTGCGCGAAGAGAAAAAGGCCCGCGTCGGCGAATCCGCGCTGCGTGATCGTCTGCGCCTCGAGCGCGGAGGGCGATGCGACGGCGGCGGCGAGGATGAGAAGAGCGGCGCGCGCCCTCACTGTCGGCGGATGGCCTGCAGCGTGAAGTCTTCGTCCTTGAGCGGGACGTTGTATTCGAGCTTGTCGAGCGTCAGGCGCGTCCGGCTGGCGCGCTTCAGGTCGGTCATCTCCAGCTGGCGCGCCGTCCAGATGCCCTGCACGCTGCGGATGTCCGCGTAATTCAACCGACGCATCAGATCGTCCTTCGCGTAGCTCTCGATTCGCGCGAACGCGTAGTTGTCCTTGCGGATCCAGACAATCGATCGCGTGTACTGCGACGACTTCGACTGCCGCGGCGTCGACTGGATCTTCCAGCACGCGGCGCCGTCGATCGCATCGTCGCCGACGAGCGTGAAGTCGTACTGATCGACGTCGCGCTCCTCGAGGTCCTCGAAGCTGAAATCGGTGCCGAAGAAGCGCGTCGATCGATCCTGCAGCGCGATGCGGCGATCGCGCTCGATGGCCGGCGTCCACATCCACTGGTCGGAGGCGCGATCCGGATGGTTGACGACGAGCAGCGCGACGCCTTTCACTTCGGCCGGCGCCGTGAAGCGCAGCACTGCCTTGCTCCGGCCGTGCGATCCGAGCCGCTCGAACGTCCAGCGCTTGTCGGCGATCTTCCCTTTCGCGTCGAACACCTGCAGCAGCCCTTCGTAGCGCTGCGACGCCGCGTCGGTTCGCTTCTGCGCTTCTTCGACGATCTGCCGCGCGTCGTCGGCGGCGCGCACGTGAAGCGACCCGATCAGGAGAGCGACGCCGAGCGTGACGGTGCCCGCCTGGCCTCTACTCATATTCGAGCGCCTCCACGAGCGATCCGTGCACGGCGGACTCGGCGGGCCACACGGCGGCGACGAACGCGGCGCCGAGAATCGTCGGCACGAGGGCGAGCACCGTCGACGTCGGAAACACGTAGTCGAGCCGCATGCCCGCAATGTCGTGATGCACGATCTGGAGGATGTAATACAGGTTAATCGCGCCGAGCGCGAAGCCGAGCACGAGCCCGAGCGTGCCGATGGCGAGCGCTTCGATCCAGATCGTGCCGCGAATCTGCCGGTGGAGTCCGCCGACGGCCTGCAGCACGCCGAGCTCGCGGCGCCTGTCGGTGATGGACACGGTGAGCGTGTTCACGATGCCGAGAATCGCGACGAGCACCGCCACCGCAATCTGCACCGACGTCAGGCCGAACCACTGATCGGTGACTTTCAGGATGTAGCGCTTCAGCTCGCCGTTGGTCATCACGAAGACCTGCCGCTGCCCCGCGTACTTTTCGAGAATCCGCTGCCGGACGTCGGACACCGGCGCGCCGCGGTCGAGATAGATCCGGAAGATGTTCACCGAGTCGTCGTTCCAGAATTTCCTGAAGACGGTTCGGTCGACGAGGATCGTGCCCTGCTGATCCGAGTAGTCGACGACGATGCCGACAATCGGCAGCCGGAGGAGGCCGTTCGGCGCCGGCACCTCGATCGTCTCGCCGAGCTGAAGGTGCTGCAGCTGCGCGAGGTTGTCCGACACCAGCACGCCCTCGCCGGCGGCCGCCCTGCGGTACATCTCGTCGGCGTTGCCGGCCACGGGCGCGAGCCTTGCGGTCCGCGCCACGCTGTCGATCTCGACGGCGACGAGCATGATCGGCGTCTTGCGGAACACGACGCGCGCGTCGCGGACCATCTGCACCCGCGAGACGCCCGGAATCGCCGCCAGCTCCGGGCCCATCGTCGGCGGAAAGCGGATCGTCCGCGCGACGATGCTCTGCGACGGCAGCAGAAACAGCTCGGGGTTCAGCGCCGTCTCCATCCACGAGATGATCGAGTCGTAGCTCGCGCGCGCCATCCCCGCGAACGCGACGACGAGCGCGAGCGAAAGCATCAGCGCGGCGACGCTCGCCGACGTCCGCCGCGGCGCCTGAATCAGGCTGTCGGCGGCGAGCGCGCCCTCGACCGGGCGCAGCCATTTGAGCACCGGACGAATCGCCTTCGCGAGCGCGAGCGAGAGCAGCGGGCCGAGCAGCAGCGCCACGACGATCGCGAGCACGTAGCCCACGTAGAAGATCGGGCGCGATCGCGCCGTCGACAGGCAGACGATCGACACCGCGCCGCCGATCGCGGCGACGACCGCGCGCAGGCGGCTCTCGCCCGCCGACAGGACCTGATAACGCCCCTTCTGCAGCGCCTGCACCGGATCGACGCGCGCGGCGTTTCGCGCGGGAATGCTCGCCGCGATCATGCTCGTCGCGACGCCGAGCGCGACGGCGCCGCCGAGCAGCAGCGGGTTGGTCGCGATCTCGTCGGTGTGCTGCGCCACGCCGTAGACGTCCGCGATCAGCGTCCCGATCGACGCCGCGATCCCGCGCGCGATGAGCAGGCCGAAGCCGACGCCGCCAATCGATCCGA
>QHWK01000361.1 GCA_003223775.1 Acidobacteriota bacterium | reverse complement strand
TGCTCCCCGACACGCCCGACGTGGAGCGCGTGCTCACCGGACCGGACGGCGTGCTGTCGGCGCTGGCGAGCGGCGCGTCCGTCATCGACATGAGCAGCATCTCGCCCGCCGCGACCGAGCGCCTCGCGAAGCTCGTCGCCGACAAGGGCGGCTCGATGCTCGACGCGCCGGTGAGCGGCGGCGAAATCGGCGCGCTAAACGCGACGCTGTCGATCGGCGCGTCAGGGGCCGGCCAGGTCTGCAAGATCTGCAATCAGGTGGCGATTGGCGGCGCGCTCGCCGGCGTCAGCGAAGCCTTCGCGCTCGCGAAGAAAGCTGGTGTCGACGCGGCCCGCGTCCGGCAGGCACTGCTCGGCGGCTTCGCCGCGAGCCGCGTGCTCGAGGTCCACGGCGAGCGGATGCTCGTCGACAACTACAAGCCGGGATTCCGCGCGCGGCTGTATCAGAAGGATCTGCGGCTCGCGAACGAAGCGGCGGCGGCCAACGGCGTCGCGATGCCCGCCACGGCCGTCGTCGCGCAGCTGCTGAACGCGCTCGTCGCGTCGGGCGGCGCGGATCTCGATTACGCCGCGCTCGGCACGGTGCTGTTCAAGATGGCGCAGGGATAGCTCCAGGAGGCGATCATGAGGATGCGTTGGCCGCTCGCCCTCGTCGCCGTGCTGGCGATCGCCGCGCCGGCGCGCGCACAGTGGCTGCGCTACCCGACGCCGGGCATTCCGCGGGATGCCCGCGGCCAGGCGAATCTCTCCGCGCCGGCGCCGCGCGCCGCCGACGGCAAACCTGATCTCTCCGGCGTCTGGCAGCTCGGGACGTTCTGTCCGCCGGAAGGCTGCGTCGACTATCCGATCCCGCGCGAGTTCGGCAACTTCGGCGCGAGCCTGCAAGGCGGCCTGCCGTATCAGCCGTGGGCCGCAGCGCTCGTGAAGGAGCGAACGGCGCTGTCGGGCCGCGACGATCCGGTCGCGTGGTGCAAACCGGCCGGCGCGCTGCGGCTGCTCACGTTTCCACCGCCGCGAAAGCTGCTGCAGCTGCCGGGCCTCGTCGTCATTCTCTCGGAGCGCGACGTCACGTTCCGTCAGATCTTCACCGACGGGCGTCCGCTGCCGACCGATCCCGAGCCGTCGTTCAACGGGTACTCGACCGGCCGCTGGGTGAAGGACACGCTCATCGTCGAGACCATCGGCCTGCGCGACGGCCTCTGGATCGACCGCGCGGGCAGTCCGCTGACCGACGCCGCGCGCATCACGGAAAAATTCCGCCGCGTGAATGTCGGGCGGCTGGCGATCGAAGTGACCGTCGACGATCCGAAGGCGTACACGAAGCCGTGGACCGTCACGCTGAACCAGACGCTGATGCCGGACACCGATCTGCTCGAATATCACTGCAACGACAACGAGAAAGACAGAGCGCACCTCGTCGGCAAATAGCGTGGCCCGGTGCTTGGTTCCCGGGCGACTGAAGCCGATAATAGCGGGACTCGCCGTGATCGTGTGCGAGGGAGGGTGATATGCAGGCTCGACGTGATTTTCTGCGGCAGGTGCTCCCGGTTGGCGCGGCAACGGCTGTCGCCTTCAAGACCGACTGGCTCGAGCGCGTGGTGGCGGCGGGCGCGGCGGCGGCCGACAAGCCGGCCGCGGAGACTGCGGCCGACGAGGGCTACTGGCGCGAGATCCAGCAGGCCTTCACGCTCGATCGCACGATCATCAACCTGAACAACGGCTACACGTGCCCGAGCCCGCGCGTCGTGCACGAGGCGCTGAAGCGGTATCTGGACATGTCGAACCAGGCGCCGATTCATTACATGTGGAACATGCTCGAGCCGAACATCGAGACGGTGCGGCGCAAGCTCGCCGTCGAGGTCGGCTGCGACGCCGAGGAGCTCGCGATCACGCGGAACGCGAGCGAGGCGCTGCAGATCGCACAGCTCGGGCTCGACCTGCGCGCGGGCGATCACGTGGTGACGACGGACCAGGACTACGGGCGGATGCTCGACACGTGGGATCAGCGAGTGCGCCGCGACAAGATCGAGGTGACGAAGATCGCCTTCCCGGTGCCGACCACGAAGCTGTCGGAGCTGACGGATCGCATCTCGCGGGCGATCACGCCGAAGACGAAGGTGATCCACATCTGCCACATCACGAACCTGACGGGGCAGCTGTTTCCGGTGCGCGACATCGCGCGCATGGCGCGGGCGCGCGGCATCCAGACAATCGTCGACGGCGCGCACGCCTTCGCGCACTTCCCGTTCAAGGTGGCCGACCTCGAGTGCGACTACTACGGCTGCTCGCTCCACAAGTGGCTGCTCGCGCCGGTCGGCACCGGGTTCCTCTACGTGCGGCGCGAGAACATCGCGAAGCTGTGGCCGCTCACGCCGGCCGCGGCGAGTAAGTCCGACAACATCCGGAAGTTCGAGGAGGTCGGCACGCATCCGGCGGCGAACCACAACGCGATCGCCGAGGCGCTCGTCTTCCATCAGGCGATCGGCATCGAGCGCAAGGCGGCGCGCCTGCGCTATCTGACCGATTACTGGGTGAAGCAGGTGGACAAGCTGCCGCGCGTGAAGATCCTCAGCAGCCGCGAGCCGGATCAGGCGTGGGGCCTCGCGAACGTGAGCCTCGACGGCGTCGACGTCTCGAAGGCGTACGACTTCCTGTGGGCGAAGTACCGGATCATCACGGCGGCCATCAAGCGCGACGACTACCAGGGGCTGCGCGTGACGCCGAACATCTACACGACGCTCGAAGAGCTCGATACCTTCGCCGCCGCGATCAAGGACCTGTTGAAAAACCCGTCGGCGACGGCGGCGTAGTCAAGGACACAGAGGTTGACAGAGGGCACAGAGGGTTACACAGAGGGACGTCGCACGTCGGCCTGCGGCCTGCCCTTGTCAGCGATAGTTGATCCTGTACACACTGATTTCTGAATGGTGGTCTTCCCTCGTCGACGGTACGCGTGTGACCAGCGTGAGATCGGGCCGCCGATCGAGCTGCGGGATCAGCGTCGCGTACCGCTCGCCGTACAGCCACTCGCCGTGGATCACCAGATAGCGCGCGCCGTGCGACTTGATCACGTCGAACGACGCGCCGTCGGGAAAATCGGCCACCGCCCTCACCACCCGCTGATACGACGGCGGAAAGAACCCGCTGTAGCCGTTCACCAGCGACTGCCAGTGGAAGACCGAGTAGTAGAGATACTCGGGATCCTCCATGTGGCCCGTCGGGAACTCGAATAGCACCGCCGTGGGGCTGTCGCCGCGATCGCGCTCGATCGCCGCATACGCCGGCGGCGGACCGTCGGGCGGACGCCAGAGCGGCAGCGGCTTCGACGCGGACTCGATCAGGATGAGCGCGCCGATCGCGGCGAGGACGGCGTGCCGCGCGCGCGGCGTCCGCGCGCGTGCCGCGAGCCGCGCGGCGCCGTAGCCGCCGAGCACGGCGAGCGAGAAGCTCACCATGATGCCCATCCGCGCCGGGATGCGCAGCGCGCGGAACGGCAGAAAATAATCGTAGAGCGCGCGGTAGACGAAGCCGTTGAAGCCGAGCGACACGTCGAACGCGAGCAGCAGGCCGAGCGCGTACGCGAGCCGCGCTCTCCGAGCGTCGTGGCGCGATCCCGGCCACAGGCCGACGATCGCCAGCGCGATCGCGGCGAACCCGGGAAACAGCCGCCGCTCCGGGTCGGTGAAGCGGTTGAACACCACCCCGTACACGGCGTTCACCTCGGGCGGCGCGAGATAATTCCGCAGCCGCGCGCTGCCGTCGGCCACCTCCTGCCGTCCGCGCTCGCCGACGACGGCGCGCGCGGCCAGATACGCGCGCCCCGCCGGAATCATCGCCGCCACGACGACGAGAGCCGCCGCGGCGAGCGCGATCAGCCGCTGCCGCGGCAGTGATCCCGCGGCGATCAGCATCACGCCGCACACCACCGCCATGTAGAGGACCAGGAACACGCCGTAGTACATGCAGGAGAGCATCTGCGCGGCGACGCATGCGCCCACGAGCGCGCCGTCGCGCACGCGGCCGCGGTCCATCAGCCGATGGAACGCCCACAGCGCGAGCGGGATGAACTGCGTCTGCTGCAGCTGCAGGTGCGCGTAGTGATCGATCCGGTACGGCGCGAACGCGAACACGAGCCCGGCGACGAGCGCCGCGCCGACGTTGCCAGTCAACCGCCGCACGAGCAGCGCGACACCCGCGCCTGAAAGCGCGAACCCCGACAGAAACACCAGGTTGTAGACGACGATCGGGTGCACGCCCGCCCAGTGGAGCGGCGCGGCGGCCGCGCCCGGCACGACGAGCGTTTCGGAATAGGCGAGCGTGTTGCGCTCGGGATAGAAGATGTTTGCGTCGAACAGGTGCGCCGGCGCGCGCGGCAGCTGGTGCGCGACCCACGCGAGCACCCAGGTGACCATCAGCGGATCGCCAGGGTCGTGGACGCCGTCGCGCATGTGCGCGACCTGCGGCCACGTCATCACCGCCGTCAGCGCGGTGAAGAACGCGAGCGCCAGTGCGGCGAACCGCGGCGTGCTCACGCCGAAGGCGCCGACTCGAGGATCTCCAGCAGCTCCCGCAGATCGTCGAGCGCGGTCGTCGCCGCGTAGATGATCGCGCGCTTTTCCTGCAGCGTCGGCGTCCGCCACTCTTCGTTCTCGAGCCGCACGCGGCCGTCGGCGCTCACGCCGACCACGACCGAGTCCATCTGCTCCACATAGAGCCTGAGCATGAGAATCTGCCGCGCGGCTTCACACGCCGGCGGACGCCGCGGCGCGCTGCGCGTTCTCGACGCCGAGGACGATGGTCGCCGTCACGCTGCCCTCGGCGCCGCCGCCATAGGCGTACTCGACGTTCACGTCGGCGTCGGCGACCAGCTGCAGCGCCGGCGCCAGCGCCCCCGCCGTGTTCGGCACCATCGTCACGATCACGTCGCGCTCGGTCACGTGATGATGATGGTCGCGCAGCACGGCGCCGCCGTGCACGTGGTTGTCGACGACGAGCCGCAGCTGCCCGCCGGCCTCGAGCGTCATCGCCAGAATGTTCACACGCTCGTCCGACAGCAGCCGGCACACGCCCGCCAGCGCGCCCGGGCTGTTGCCCAGGCGGAGCGAGATCTCGGTTCGGATCATGAGGCTGATTAGAACACCGTCGGCGTCAAGGACACAAAGGCTGGCTTCGGTGGATCCGCAGAGGACACAGAGGCGGTCTTGTTCGGCGCGATCGGCTTCTCTTCGCCGTAGCTGATCACGTTCATCTTGTGCAGCGGAATCTGGTACTGCTCGTAGAGATACCGCTTCACGGCGTCGGCGCGGGCCAACCCGATCCGTTCGTTCGTCGCCTTGTCGCCGACGTTGTCGGTGTGCCCTTCGATCTCGAGGTAGATGTTCTTCGGGTCCTGCTTCAGCTGCGCGACCATCTCGTCGATCTTCTGCTTCGCTTCATCCGGCAGCAGGGTCTTGCCGAACTTGAAGTTGCCCTGGTCCTCGCTCAGCACGACCTCGTACACGAGCCGCTTGCTCGCGCGGTCGATCGCGTCGAACTTCGTGTTGGCCTCGTTGCCGACGTTGACCGCCTTGTCGTTCGCCGCCACGGCCGCTTCGTTGGCGTGCTGCGCCGACTGCGACGCAGCCTGCGCGCGCTGGTCGACTTCGGAGATGCGCCCCTCGTTCTTGCGCACGCGCTCCTGCGTTTCCTCGATCGTGCGACCCTGCGAGTCGACCTTCTCGTTCACCTCGCCCACGCTGGTGCGCACGAACTTCTTCGTCGCGCAGGCAGTCGAACCGCCGACGGCGAGCACGACGATGGGGACGGCCGCAAAGAATTTCCGGAACATGATCGACTCCTCCTAAAACGCAGTCGGGCTTGATTGCCCCGCGATATATCCGCTCCGGGCTCGGACGGTCAGGTCCTTGTTGCGCGCTCGGACCACGAGCGGGTGCCAGCCCGGTCTGCCGCTCGCTTCGAAGGCGATGACGTACTGATGACGCAGCTCGTCCACGATCTGCCGGGCCGCGACACTGCGCTGCCCGGGCGTGCTCGCCATGAACACATGTCCACCGGTCCATGTGGCGAGGTTGGCGAGCGTTCCGGTGAGCGCCGAACGCTCGACGGTCGAGTTGGCTTCCGACGGGTTGTCGATGGAAGGCACGATACCGAACAGGTACACCGGCACGTCGATCGCGCTCGCCATGGCCGAGACGGCCTCCGGCTTCATGTGGCTCGCGTTGTCCACGCCGTCAGTGAAGACGACGACGGCGCGCCGGCGCCCTTCGCGCGTGCCCAGTCGCGAGGCGGTTTGCGCAATGGCGTCGTGCAGCGACGTCGCGCCGAACGGAATCAGCCGCTCGATCGATCGCGGCAGCGCCTTGAGCCCGACGGTGAACGGCGCCCGCTCGTCGAGCTGCGTGTCGAACGTAAAGACCGCCGCTTCGTCGCGCTCCGCGTCCAGCCAGTTGAGGACGTGCGTGGCCGCCTCGCGCGCGTCCGGCATCCGCCCTTCCATGCTGCCGCTGACGTCGAACAGGAACGCGACGCTCACACCGGCGACGTCGTTCTGCAGATCCGCAATCGCGCGCGTCCGGCCGTCGTCGACGATTTCGAAGTCGCGCGCTTTGAGATCCTGAACGAAGTGGCCTTTGTGGTCGCGAACGACGGCGGCCACGCGGACGAGGTCGACGCTTGACCTGAACGCCGCGACCGGCGGCTGCGGCTCCTGCGCCTGGATGCCGCTCGACTGGAGCGCCATCGTCAGCGCGGGTATCACGATGAGAGCGAGGCCCCGTGTTATCGCCGACCCGAACTGCGAAGGCTTTGCCATACTGACAACTGATTGATACATTGAGGTTTAGCCGATCAGCCGCGCGTAACGACGAGCCGAAAACAGGTCAACATCGCGTAACTATTACATCGGCCCCGGAAACAGGCCGTGCGTGCCGCATGTAAAACGTGCATCCGAGCGATTCCGATACGCCTCACCGCGCTAAATCTGCACTAAACCGCACTCTTCTGGCAGACGCCGAAACGTACGGGTTCCGCTTTCGTAATCCGATCTGGCGGGGTCGGCAGCCGCGCCGCGGCGCCCGTGTCCGGGCACGCGCCTGACAGCATAGGGCGAGTTTCCGAACAAATGCCGTAAGATCCTCGCGTGACGATCGTCAACGCGCAGAGCAAGGCGCAGACCGCGATTCCGACGGCGGCGCGCGTCAACCGCTTTACCTACGCCATCCGCAACATCGTCGCCGAGGCGCAGCGCGTCGAGGCCTCGGGAACGCGCGTCCGCTACCTCAACATCGGCGATCCGGTCGCCTTCGGATTTGAGACGCCGGTGCATCTGGTCGCGGCGGTGGAGCGCGCGCTGCGCGACGGCCACAACACTTACGGGCCGTCGGCGGGCATTCCGCAGGCGCGCGAGGCGGTGGCGGCCGAGTACGCGCGCAACGGCTGCCCGGTCAGCGCCGACCGCGTCTTCATCACGGCCGGGACGTCGGAGGGAATCGAGCTGACGCTCGGCGCGGTGATCGAGCACGGCGACGAAGTGCTCGTGCCGATGCCCACCTACCCGCTCTACACAGCCGTGCTGGCGAAGCTCGATGCGGCGGCGAAATACTACCGGCTCGATCCGTCGCGCGGCTGGATGCCGGATCTGGACCACCTGAAGGGCCTCGTCACAAAGGCGACGCGCGCGCTCGTGGTGATCGATCCGAACAACCCGACAGGCGCCGTCTACCCGGCCGAGACGCGGCGCGCGTTGATCGAGTTCGCCGAGCAGCATGGGCTGCTGATCCTGGCCGACGAGGTGTACGGCGATCTCGGCTTCGACGGTCCGGTCGACCCGTACGGCAAGCTCGATCACGACGCGCCGATCATCTCGTTCTCGAGTCTCTCGAAGGCGTACCTCGCGCCGGGATGGCGAACCGGCTGGATGGCGATCGGCCGATCGCCGCGGCTCGACGGCGTTGTCACCGCGGTCCGCAAGCTCGCCGACGGCCGGCTGTGCAGCACGGTGCCGATGCAGTACGCGATCGCGCCCGCGCTGACCGGCGACCGGTCGCACCAGGTGTCGTTCCGGGAGGCGCTCAAGGCGCGCGCCGATCTGACGGTCGCGCGGTTGCGCGCAATGCCGGGCGTCTCGTGCGTCGCGCCGGCCGCCGCGTTCTACGCGATGCCGCGCGTCGCGCTGCCACCGGGGCGTACGGACGAGCACTTCGTCAAGGCGCTGCTCCACGCGACCGGCGTGCTCTGCGTGTACGGATCGGGGTTCGGCCTTCCCGCCGACCAGGGTTTTCTGCGGATCGTCTTCCTCGCGCCGCTCGACGAGCTCAATGAGATCTACGATCTGATGGCGGCATTCACGTCAGAATATCTAAAGACCTGACATGGCTAATGGCTAATGGCTCATGGCTCATGGCTGATGAATCAATGCCCCATCAGGCATCAGCCATCAGGCATCAGCCATCAGCCATCAGCCATCAGCCATCAGCCATCAGGCATCAGCCATCAGCCATCAGCCATCAGCCATCAGCCATCAGCCATCAGCCATCAGCCATGACGCATGCTCTCTGAGCACGACTTCCGCCGGCGGATGTTCGAGACCGTCGCGACGGTCGTGGGCGTCGCGATTGTGCTCGCCGCGTTGTGGGCCGCGCGCGAGGCGCTGATGCTCGTCTACATCAGCGCGCTCATCGCCATGGGGTTCTCGCCGCTCGTGAGCCTCATCGAGCGGCCGCGCGCGCACCGCCGGCGCGTGCCCCGCTGGCTCGCCATCCTGCTGATTTACTCCGCGATTCTCTCGGTCGTGATGCTGATCGGGCTCGCGGTCATCCCGCCGCTCGTGGCGCAGGCCGAAGCGCTGTGGCGCCGGATGCCGGCCGAGTTCAACCGCTTCCAGTCGTTTCTCATCGATCACCGCCTGATGACGCGCGTCGTGACGCTCGAGGAAGCGGTGCAGAACGCGCCGACCGGCGCCGGCGGCAATGCGGTCGGGACGGTGCTCGTCGCGATCTCGAGCGTCATCGGCGGCGTCTTCGGCCTCATCACGATCCTGATTCTCAGCTTCTACCTGCTCGTCGAGGCCGACACGATGTTCGAGTACGTGATCCGCTTCGTGCCCGCCGGGCGCCGGACCGACGTCGCGACGGCCGCGCGCGAGGCGGTCGTCAAGGTCAGCGCGTGGCTGCGCGCGCAGTTCCTTCTCGCCGGCGTGATGGGCGTGTTCGCCGCGATCGGCTTGTGGCTGATGGACGTGCCGTACTTCTACGTCATCGCGCTCGTGGCCGCGATCGGCGAGACGATCCCGATCGTCGGGCCGGTGATCGGCGGCGTGACGGCGGTCGCCGTCGCGGTCACCGTGTCGCCGAAGCTCGCGCTGACCGTCGGCGCGTACTTCCTCGTGCTCCATCAGCTCGAAGCGAACGTGCTCGTGCCGAAGATCATGGAGCGGCGCGTCGGCGTCAGCCCGGTCGCGGTGATGGTCGCGCTGCTCATCGGCGGCGCGCTGTGGGGCCTCGTCGGCGCGATTCTCGCGATTCCGACCGTCGCGATCCTCTCGGTGATCATCGAGGAGCTCGCGATCAGCCGCGACATCCGCATTCAGCGCGTCCGCTAGGCCGCCCTCTGTGGCCTCCTCTGTGTCCTCCTCTGCGTCCTCTGTCCGCGCTGCCCGATCCTTCGTGTCCTTGACGTCGGCCGCCGTCTATGTCGCGGCCACGTTCGCCTTGACCTGGCCGCTCGGTCGGCGGCTCGGCTCCGACGTGCCCGGCGACCTGGGCGATCCGCTGTTCAGCGCGTGGGTGCTCGCGTGGGACGCGACGCACCTCGGGCGCGGCTGGTGGAGCGCGAACATCTTCGCGCCGCATCCGTTCGCGCTCGCCTACTCGGAGCACCTGCTGCCGCAGGCGCTGCAGATCTGGCCGGTGTACGCCGCGACCGGGAATCCGATCCTCTGCTACAACGTCGTCTTCCTCTCGACGTTCGTCCTCGCGGCGATCGCGATGTTCGCGTTCGCGCGCGAGCTCACCGGAGACGACAGCGCCGCGTTCGTCGCCGGCCTTGCATTCGCGTTCACGCCGTACCGCATCGCGTCGATTCCGCACATGCAGGTGCTGTCGGCCGCGTGGATGCCGCTCGTGCTCCTCGGATTCCGGCGCCACGTCGTCACGCGCCGCGTGGCGCCGCTCGCCGGCGGCGCGGCGGCATGGGCGCTGCAGAACCTGTCGTGCGGCTACTATCTGCTCTTTTTCAGCCCGGTCGCGCTCGCCTACGTCGTGTGGGAGCTCTGGCGGACCGGCGCGTGGCGGGAGCGGCGCGTCCTCGCTCATGTGGCGATCGCGTGCGCCGCCGTCGCCGCGATCACCGCGCCGTTCCTCCTGCCGTACATCGAGCTCCGCCGCCTCGGTTTCAACCCGCGCTCGCTCGACGAAACGCGCCGCTTCTCGGCCGACGTCTACGCATACTTCACCGCCGACCCCAACCTGCGGCTGTGGGGACCGGTCGCGCAGGCGTGGCCGCACGCGGAAGGCGTGCTGTTTCCGGGCTTGACGATCGCAGTCCTGGCGATCGTCGGCGCGTGGCGCGGCAACGGCAGCCCTGAAGGGCTGCGCTACCGAAATGCCGACCCGTCGCGGCTTCCGGTAGCGCAGGCCTTCAGGCGTGCTCACGGCCGCGAACGCGTCGCCCTGCAGATCGCGGGCGCGCTGTGGCTCGCGGTCGTGGTCGCGCTCCTGCTCGGGCTTTCGATCCGGCTGCCAGGCGTCAAGATCACGAGCTTCGCGCGCGCGCTCGCCGTCGGCGCGATCGGCGCCCTGGTGCTGTGCGGCGTCTCGCCGCGAACGCGCGCGGCGGTCCGCGCGTGGCTGACGACGCCTGCCGGCTTCTTCACCCTTGCCGCGCTCTTCGCCGTCGCGATGTCGTTCGGGCCGGACATTCACGCGCGTGGCCGCACGGTGGCGAGCGGCAGCGTCTACACGCTCTTCTATGCGTACGTCCCGGGTTTCGACGGCCTTCGCGTCCCGGCGCGCTTCGCGACGATCGTGTCGCTTGCGCTCGCGGCGCTCGCCGCGCTCGCGATCGCGGGGCTGCGCGGCCGCAGGCGCGTTGCCGCCATGTCCGTCGCGACGGGGCGCGGCGCGCCGCCGGTCTACGACGCCGTCGCGCAGCTTCCCCCGACGGCGGTCGTCCTCGAGCTGCCGCTCGGCGAGCCGGCCTTCGATGTCCGCTACATGTTCTACTCGACGCGCCACTGGCGGCGGCTCGTGAACGGCTACAGCGGCGGCGCGCCCGAGTCGTACGAGGAGCTGACGAATGCGCTCATCGATTCGGCGACGCAGCCCGACCGCGCGTGGCGCGCGATCGCCGCCTCCACCGCCACGCACATCGTCGTGCACGAGAACGCTTACGCGAGCGCCGAAGGCCGCCGCCTCAGCGATTGGCTTCGTTCTCGCGGCGCGCACGAGGCCGCGTCATTCGACGGCGACCGTCTGTTCGCGCTCCGATAACCAATCCGCAATCCGCAATCCGCAATCCGCAATCCGCAATCCGCAATCCGCAATCCCTGTCCGGGGGCACCGTTCTTGATCCGTCCGCCGCAGAGGTGCGAAGTACGGACCGGCCGCACCACGGGACGGAACTCGGATGGCCCTTTTGTATAAACGGTGGGACGAGCCTCGCAGCCTCTTCGGCGATCTCGCCGTCCTCGTCTTTCTGCTGACGCAGTGTCTCGACGGCATGTTCACCTACCTCGGCATCTCGATCTGGGGCCCGCGGATCGAAGCCAATCCGCTGATCGTCTCGGCCATCGACGCCGTCGGGATTCTCGGCGGCGTCGGCGCGGCGAAGATCCTCGCGATCACCTTCGGCATCGTGCTGCACCTGCGGCGCGTCCACAATCTCGTCGCGATGCTCTCCGTCGTCTACGTCGCCGGCGCGATCCTGCCGTGGACGGCGTTATTTCTGACGAACTAAACTGACGCTTTCCCGCCGTCGCGCCGCGCGCGATCGCGGGCGGGAGCGTTATGCGTCACGACCCCCTCGGGTATCTGGCAACCGAGCTCGACTCGATCAAACAGCAGGGCCTCTACCGGCGGCTCCGGATCCTCGAAGGCGAGCAGAAACCGAAGACGACCGTCGATCACCGGCAGGTCGTCAATCTCTCCTCGAACAACTACCTCGGGCTGACGACGCACCCGCGGCTCCGCGAGGCGGCGCTCGAGGCGACGCGAACGCTGGGCGTCGGATCCGGCTCGGTCCGCACAATCGCCGGCACCATGGACATCCACATGGAGCTCGAACGCCGGCTGGCCGCCTTCAAGAAGACGGAAGCGGTCGTCGTGTTCCAGAGCGGCTTCGCGGCGAACGCGGGCACCGTCGCCGCCGTCTTAACCAAAGACGACGTCGTGGTGTCGGACGAGCTGAACCACGCCAGCATCATCGACGGCTCGCGTCTGAGCCGCGCGACGATCAAGGTGTTTCCGCACAAGGACGTCGACGCGGCGCGGCGGATCGTCCGCGATCTGCCGGCCGGCCAGCGGAAGCTGCTCATCACCGACGGCGTCTTCAGCATGGACGGCGACGTGGGCGCGGTGCCCGAGCTGTGCGCGGTGGCGGAGGAGTACGGCTGCATCATGATGGTCGACGACGCGCACGCCAGCGGCGTGTTCGGCCGGAACGGCCGCGGCACGATCGATCACTTCGGCATGCACGGCCGCGTGGACGTCCAGGTCGGCACGCTGTCGAAGGCGATCGGCGCGCTCGGCGGCTACGTCGCCGGCAGCCGGGCGCTCATCGAGTTCCTGTACCATCGCGCGCGGCCGTTCCTGTTCTCGACCTCGCATCCGCCGGCGGTGGCCGCCGCCTGCATCGCGGCGGTTGACGTGCTCGAGCAGGAGCCGCAGATCATCGAGCGGCTCTGGGAGAACACGCGCTTCTTCAAGGCGGGGCTGCAGGCGCTCGGCTTCAACACCGGCCTCAGCGAGAGCCCGATCACGCCGGTGATCGCCGGCGAGGGATCGCTCGCGATGAAGCTGTCCGATCGCCTGTTCGACGAAGGCGTCTTCGCACAGGGGATCGCGTTTCCGACGGTCGCGCGCGACAAGGCGCGCGTCCGGACGATCGTCACCGCCACGCACACGCGCGACGAGCTGCAGTTCGCGCTGGACGTCTTCGGCAAAGTCGGCAGGGAGCTCGGGATTCTGTGACGCCTGTCTCGCGCACCTCTCGCCTGAACACGTTCCTCGACTCCTACACCAAGGATCTGACCGCCGAGGATCTGCAGCGGCTCTTCACGCGCGACACGCGCGACGCGTACAAGTTCTTCACGCGGGGCCTCGACGCCGACGCGCTCGCCCGCCTGCCGTGGCACCGGCGGCTCGTGGCGGAAGCGCGCATGCTCTTCATGGCGTTCTCGATGAAGCTGTCGCCGGCGCGCCGCGTCGTCTTCGGCGGCGCCCTGCTGCTCGCGGTCGTCGGGCTCGTCAATCTCTTCCGCGGCTTCGGCATCATCGAGGTGGGGCGCCTGCCGTTTCTCTCGATCGGCGTGCCGGGCGACATTCAGGAGGCGATGCTGCCGAGCGGCGTCTACAGCGCCTCCGGCGTCGAGACGGTCGGCATCAGCCGTCCGGCGAACACGGTCGGCGGCGATTTCTACGACATTCTGCCGTTGCACGACGGAAGGCTGGTCGTCGCCGTCGGCGACGTCGCGGGGAAAGGCAGCCCGGCGGCGCTGCTCATGGCGCTGCTGCTCGCGATGATGCGCACACTCGTCGACGAACAGCTCGAGCCGGCCGATCTCGTCGCGCGGCTGAACGTGCAGGTGTGCCGCCATGCGCCGCGCTCGCGGTTCATCACGCTGTTCTACGGCGTCTACGAGGCGGCGAGCGGTGCGCTCACCTACGTGAGCGCCGGCCACATGCCGCCGCTGCTGCTGCGCGCGGACGGATCGTGCGAGCGGCTGACCGACGGCGGGATCGCGCTCGGCATGTTCGAGCGCTCGACGTACACGACCGGCCGGGCGATGCTGCAGAACGGCGATCTCGTCGCCGTGTACAGCGACGGCATCACCGAAGCGGAGAACCCCGGCGGCCGGCCGTTCGACGAGGTGGGGCTCGAGGCCGCTCTGCGCCTGCATGCCTACGACGCGCTCACGGCGATCGGCGCGGGCGTCGTCGCGGCCGTCGAACGGCACACCGACGAAAAACGCTTCGCCGACGACCTCACCGTCCTGCTGCTGCGGCGCACGACACCGGCCGCCGCCGGTGTCTAAAATAGACAGTGTGGGCGGGCCCTCGTCCGGCCCGCCGGTCGACCATGAAGCTGCGCGCGGCCCTGGCACTCCTGGCGCTCGTTCTCTCCGGCGCCGCGCCGCGCGCGCAGGACGCCGACGCCGTGCGCGTCCTGATAGCGCGGCTGGAGGGCGTGCTGCGCGCGGGCGACGGCGTCGCGTTCATGAACGAGCTGAGCGCGTCGGCGAACCGCGACCGCGCGCGCGACTTCATCGGCAGCGAGCTGCTGCCGGGCGCCAACCGCGCGGTCATTCAGGAGCGCGACCGCCAGCCGCTCGCCGGGACGCTGCCCGGCGACGGCTACCAGCTGATCGTCGACGCGTTCGCGGAGCTCGGATCGCGCGCGCGCGCGGCGACGTGGCGCCTCGACGTCAAGCGCACGGGGCAGGCGGGCAGCGATCATGAGTGGACGATCGCCGACGAAGAGCGCCTCTCGAGCGTCGACAACCTGTATCACCTCGCGCTCAACCCCGAGAAAGTGTTCGCGGCGCACAACCTGCGGATCGCCGGGGAGGATCTCGACCTGACGCTGCCGGACGGATCGGTGTACGCCGGCGACATCGACGTCGGCGTCACCGCGCTCGTGCTGCTCGGCCGCGGCACGCTCAATTTTCACCCGCCGTCCACGGCCGAAAAAGGCCAGGTGAAGATCTTCTGCGGCAGCGACGCGCTCGAGACGGCGTTCGACGCGACGTTCATCCGGCTGAACCCTGCAGACTTCGAGTCGGTCATCGCCTCGTCTTCGCTCACGCCGAAGCGCGCCGATGCGCGCGAGCTGCGGCGCGCGCAGGACGTCTTCCGCGAGGAGTCGCAGAAGTCGTTCGTGATCGACCTCGGCGATCTGAGCCGCGAGCCATGGTCGCTGCTGCCCGGGCAGGGCGATCTCATCGCGGAAATGCGGACGCGCCGCTACGGCACGCTCACCTACGCGAAGTCGAGCGCCGAGGCCGAGGACATCACGCTCTTCGATCGCAAGCAGCACCACAACATCTCGCTGTATCCGTCGCAAGCCAAGCTCGCGCGCCGCGGCCCTTTCTACAACGAGGACGAGCTCGTCGACTACGACGTCCTGCACTACGACATCGACGTCGCCGCCTCGCCGGATCGCCAGTGGATCGACGGCAAGGCGACGCTGCGGCTGAGGGTGCAGTCGTTCGTGCTCGGCACGCTCACGCTGCGCCTGGCCGATCCGCTCGTCGTGCAGTCGATCGTCAGCTACGAGTACGGACGGCTGTTCGGCATCCGCGTGAAGAACCAGAACACGCTCGTCGTCAACCTGCCGACGGCGGTGACGCGCGACAGCGAGCTGACGATCACCATCACGTATGCCGGACGCCTCCAGCCGCAGACGCCCGACCGCGAGACGCTCCTCGGCGATCAGCGGCAGGTCGGCGAGGAAATCCCGATGGCCTTCGCCGCCGAGGCGAGTTATCTGTACAGCAGCCGCAGCTTCTGGTATCCGCAGGCGCCCGTCAGCGACTACGCGACGGCGCGGATCCGCGTCTCGGTGCCGCAGGCGATCGACTGCGTCGCGAGCGGCGAGCTCGAGCCAGGCTTTCCGACGCTCATCAGCAGTGCGATACCTGGCGTTCATCCTGAGCCGGTTCGTGCGCATCGACCCGACGAACGTCGCCGTCAGCAGCGGGACGCTGCGCCTCGACGTGCAGGCCAACCCCAGGCAGGTGCGTCGAGGGCGGGATCTGGGGGAGCGCGCGAACGACATCATCCGCTTCTACGACTCGCTGATCGGCGACTGCCCGTACCCCAACTTCACGCTCGCGCTGGTCGAGAACGATCTGCCCGGCGGCCACAGTCCGGCGTATTTCGCCGCACTGAATCAGCAGCTGCCGACGTCGCCGCTCGTGTGGCGCAACGATCCGGCGGCGTTCAACGGGTTCCCCGACTTCTTCATCGCACACGAGCTCGCGCACCAGTGGTGGGGCCAGGCGGTCGGCTGGCGCAATTACCACGAGCAGTGGATCAGCGAAGGCTTCGCACAGTATTTCGCGGCGCTCTACGCGCAGCGGCAGAAGGGCGACGAGGTCTTCGCGTCGGTGCTGCGGCAGATGCGCAAATGGGCGATCGATCAGAGCGATCAGGGTCCGGTGTATCTCGGCTATCGCCTCGGCCACATCCGCGGCGAGAGCCGCGTCTTCCGCGCGCTCGTCTACAACAAGGGCGCGACCGTGCTGCACATGCTGCGGCGCTTCTACTGGACGTCGCGCTTCCACAAGGCCGGCACCGACGATTTCCGCCAGGCGATGGAGCAGGAGAGCGGCCGGCCGCTTCGGCGCTTCTTCGATCGCTGGATCTACGACTCGACGCTGCCGAAGCTGAAGGTCGGCTACCGGCTCGATGGATCGGACGTCGTGCTGCGCGTCGATCAGATCGGCGACCTCTTCGATCTGCCGGTCACGATCACGCTGCAGTACGCCGACAGGAAACCGGTCGACGTCGTCGTTCGCGTCAGCGAGCAGACCGTCGAGCAGCGCGTGCCGCTCGCCGGCGTGCTGCGCGGCATCGAAGTCAGCAAGGACGATGGGACGCTGGCCGAAATCGTGAAGTGAGGCGATCCCCGACTCAGCCGCGGCTCCTTGGTATGATCGTTGTCTTATGGCCACAGTGACGCTGACGATTGACGGCCGGCCGGTGACCGTCGAGAAGGGCAAGACGGTCCTGCAGGCGGCAATCGAGAGCGGCATCACCGTTCCCTACTACTGCTATCACCCCGGCATCGGCATCGACGGCTCGTGCCGCGTCTGCATCGTCAAGATCGAAAAAATGCCGAAGCTGCAGACGTCGTGCTCGACGGTCTGTGTGGACGGCATGGTCGTCTCGACGCGCACGCCGGACGTCGAGGCGGCGCGCGCCGGCGTCTTCGAGTTCCTGCTCGTGAACCATCCGCTCGACTGCCCCGTGTGCGACAAGGGCGGCGAGTGCCCGCTGCAGGATTTCTCGTACACGTGGGGCCCCGATCAGAGCCGGATGGATTTTCCGCGGCGCGTCTTCGACGGCGACGGCGTGAAGGCCGACGTCGACTTCGGGCCGACGCTGATGCTGAACCGCAACCGCTGCATCCTCTGCACGCGGTGCGTGCGCTTCATGCGCGAAGTGGACGGCGACGCCCAGATCAACATCATCGACCGCGGCTACGGCAGCGAGATCGCGACGTTCCAGGAAGAGGGCGTCCACTCGCTGCTCTCGGGCAACCTGATGGACGTCTGCCCGGTCGGCGCGATCACGACGCGCGACTACCGGTTCAAGTCGCGGCCGTGGGACAACCCGCAGGCCGTCGACACGATCTGCACGCAGTGCGCGCGCGGCTGCAACGTCACGGCGTGGATCAAGGCGAAGCCGGAATGGGCGAAGGGCTCGCGCCTGGTTCGCTTCACGCCGCGCTACAACCCGGACGTGAACGACTACTGGATGTGCGACATCGGCCGCTTCGAGTACCACTGGATCGAAGGCGACGACCGCGTGCGCACACCGCTCGTGAAGGACGCGGGCCTGCACCAGCCGGTCGCGTGGCGCGAGGCGACGACGAAGCTTGCGGAGCGGCTCGCGGCGGCGGGGAAGGCGAACCCCGACGGCGTCCGCTTCCTGCTCTCGGCGCACGCGTCGCACGAAGAGCTCTTTCTTTTCAAGCGCCTCGCGCACGAGCTGATCGGCGACGCGGCGACGATCGCCGTCGGCTGGCGGTATCGCGAGAAGCCGCAGCCGCCCGACACCAGGTTCAGGGTGCCCGCCGTCGACGCGCCGAACGTGAACGGCGCGCGCATCTTCGGCCTTGCGCGCGGCGCGGTGGGAGACGAGGTGCACGACGCCGATCTGTCGGCGCTTCGTCAGGCGCTTGCCGCGGGCCGCATGACGGCGCTGTACGTGTTCGATGCGGGCCCCGAGGGCTCGCTCGGCGATGTCAAGTGGATCATCGAGGCGCGCGCGCGCGGCGCGCTCGGCCTGCTGATCGTGCAGGGCGCGCTGATGACCGACCTCGCGCGCGCCGCCGATTTCGTGCTGCCGGGCGCATCGTACGTGGAAAAAGAGGCGTCTTATACGAATCAGCAGGGCCGCCTCCAGGCGACGTCGCGCGCGATGGCGCCGCCCGGCGACGCGATGGAGGACTGGCAGATCATCGTCAACGTCGCCGTGGCGCTCGGTGTGAGGTTCGACTACGCATCGGCCGCGCACGTGCGCGCCGACATCGCCGCGGAGTTGCCGAAGGTCCCCGCCCTCGAAGGGCTGACGATGCTCGCCTTCAGCCGGCCGATGGAAGCGCGGCACTGGCTCGAGGCGTCGAATCCGTCGGAGCGATGGAAGTGGGATTTCATGTACCAGGATCTGCCGCCGGTGAAAGGGGAGGTCGATCCGGTCGCGTTGCCCGCCGGCGCTATTCCGTTGAGAGCCGTGAAATAGGGCATCGATCGGCGACGAGGACACAAAGGTAGACAGAGGATACAGAGGAAAACACAGAGGAAAGCACACAGAGGTCGGCAGCAACGGGAAACATCGAGTCACCTGTGGGTCATCTGAAATATCGAGCATCAGAAATCGTCGTGTATCGGGCAGCCGGCCGCCGCCATTTTCGCGGCCTTCGTGTTCCCCTCTGCGTCCTCTGTTTTTTCCTCTGTGTCCTTGTCTCGGCCGCCGCCGCGCAAGTCCGGCGCCCGAGAGCGGAAGTGACAGCGTTGGTTGGCCATGCCGCGCATCCCGGAGAGTCTGTACAGGCGGCGCTGAAGGTGGCGCTACCGGACGGCCTCCATACGCAGTCGAACAAGCCGCGCGACGAGACGTTGATTCCTACCGAGCTGACGATCGACGCGCCGCAGGGCGTCACCGTGAAAGAGATCGTGTGGCCGCCGGCGACCGATCTGAAGCAGGCGGGTGTCGAGAAGCCGCTTGCCGTGTTCGAGCAGACCTTCGCGATCGGCGTCGAGCTCGCGCTCGCGCCGAGCGTGCCGGCCGGCGAGCTTGCCGTCCCCGCGCGGCTGCGCTATCAGGCGTGCGACGCCACCCTGTGCTATCCGCCGGCGAACGCCGACGTGACGTGG
>QHWK01000897.1:1381-3928 GCA_003223775.1 Acidobacteriota bacterium | reverse complement strand
TCGTGATCGTCCGCGCGAGCTCGCGCGCGCCCACGCGCACCGACTCCAGCCGGTACAGCCGCACGAGCGCCGCCGAGGCGTCGATCGCGTCCATCACGTCGTCGAGCGAGCGCGCGAGCGCGTGGATGTCCTCGCGATCGAGCGGCGTGACGAAGGTGCGGTTCAACCGCTGGATGATCTCGTGCGTCAGGAAGTCGCATTTGTGCTCGACTTCCTTGATCTCGTCGGCCTTGTCCCAGACCGGCCCTGAAGGCCATAAAGCGCAGGATTGTAGCAGATCCGTTTACACGTCCGTTGCACGGCTGCTACACCGCGGCGCATGATTTGCGTAGCCGCATGCCGATGAACAACGAAGTGCTCGCGATTGTCCTGGGCGGCGGCCAGGGCTCGCGTCTCTTTCCGCTCACGCTGCAGCGCTCGAAGCCGGCCGTGCCGATCGGCGGCAGCTATCGCTTGATCGACATTCCGATCAGCAACTGCCTGCACGCCGACATTCGTCGCATCTTCGTGCTCACGCAGTTCAATTCCGCGTCGCTCAACCGCCACATCTCGCAGGCGTACCGCATGGACGCCTTCAGCCAGGGCTTCGTCGACATCCTCGCCGCGGAGCAGACGCCCGACAACCCGAACTGGTATCAGGGCACGGCCGACGCGGTGCGGCAGGCGGCGCGCCATTTCGTGCGCTTCGACGCCGACTATTACCTCATCCTCGCCGGCGACCATCTCTACAGAATGGACTACGCGGAGCTCGTCGACGCGCACCACGAGAGCCGCGCCGACATCACGATCGCCGCGCAGCCGATCTCGATCGACGAGGCGTCGGCGATGGGCATCTTCCGCTTCGATCGCGCCGGCCAGATCGTGGCGTTCGAGGAGAAGCCGAAGCGCGAGCGGCTGCAGGAGATCGGCCAGAGCATTCCGCCGGGATCTACGGCCGGGGGGCATACGCCCGACAAGCCGTTCGTCGCGTCGATGGGCGTCTATGTTTTCTCGCGCGACGTCCTGCTCGAGGCGATCGAACAGGACGGCGCCACCGATTTCGGGCGGCAGATCATCCCCAACGCGCTCGGCAAGTACCGCGTCAGCGCATATCTGTTCCGCGGCTACTGGGCCGACGTCGGAACCGTCCTGTCCTTCTACGACGCGAACATCATGCTCACGCGGCCTGGCGCCCCGTTCAAGTTCTACGACCCGCGGCGGCCGATCTTCACGCACGCGCGCTTCCTGCCGGGCGCGCGCTTCAGCGACTGCACGGTCCACGACGCCGTCGTCGCGGAGGGGTGCTATCTGGACCGCGCGTCGATCGAACAATCGATCGTCGGCATCCGCACCAACATGCAGAGCGGCGCGACGATCCGGCGCTCGGTGCTCCTCGGCGCCGATTACTACGAAGCGGACGACGATGCGCCGGCGCGCGGCGCGAACCCGAAGCTGGGCGTCGGACGGGACGCCGTGCTCGACCGCGTGATCGTCGACAAGAATGCGCGCATCGGCGACGGAGCCAGGCTGGTCAACGAGAAGCGCGTGCAGGACGCCGACGGCGACGGCTATTACATCCGCGACGGCGTGGTGATCGTGCCGAAGGACGGCGTTGTGAAGCCGGGCACGATGGTCTGATTTTCACCCGCGTCACAGCGTCGGCCGCGGCGCGTGTTCGTAAGCACAACTGAGCAGTATTTCCGGACTGAGTGATTCCTCGCGCGTTCTCTCAGGTCGTGTGTAATTTGTTCCGAACAGACGAGTAACCGCGAGGCACACGCGCGGCGCTTCGCGCCGATCAACGCAAGAAACACACCCGAAAACGCCGAATCGGTGCTCGGCGCGCGCGCCGCCGGCGCCGCAACGATTGCCGTGAACGCAGGCGGCGACCTGCAGGCCGCAATAGACGCCGCGAAGCCGGGCGACACGATCGTGCTGCAGGCGGGCGCCACCTTCACCGGGCCCTACAAGCTGCGCGCGAAGGGCGGAACGGCGTTCATCACCATCCAGTCGGCGCCCAACGCCGCGCTGCCGCCCGCCGGCACGCGCATCATGCCGGCCGCAGCGCCGATGCTGGCGAAGATCAAGTCGTCGACCGCCGGCCCGGCAGTCCGCACCGACGTCGGCGCCACGTACTGGCGGCTGCTGCTGCTGGAGTTCCTCCCGGGGTCGTCCTCGAGCAGCGCGAACCTCGTGGAGTTCGGCGGCGCCGGGACGAACCAGAGCACGCTCGCCGCGGCGCCGCGGCACCTCGAGATGGATCGCTGCTACCTCCACGGCAACTCGTCGTACGGCCAGCGCCGCGGCCTCGCTCTCAACAGCGGCGACACGCGCGTCGTCAACTCGTATTTCGCGGACTTCAAGGGGCTGAACCAGGATACGCAGGCGATCCTCGGGTGGAACGGTCCGGGACCGTTTCTCATCGAGAACAACTATCTCGAGGCGGCCGGCGAGAACATCATGTTCGGCGGCACCGATCCGAGCATCCCGAACCTGATCCCGACGGGCATCACGCTGCGGCGGAATCTGATCAGCAAGCCGCTGAAGTGGATGAACGAGTCGTGGACG
>QHWK01000897.1:0-1300 GCA_003223775.1 Acidobacteriota bacterium | reverse complement strand
ATCGTGAAGAACATTACGATCCAGAACAACGTGATCCGCCATGTGGCGGCCGTCTTCAACGTCCTCGGCTACGACAATCTCGCGCCCAGCCAGCAGACGCAGGACATCACGATTCGCAACAACCTGATCTACGACGTGAGCACGGCGTACGCGATCCCCAACCATCCAGCCAATGGACGGCTCGCCGTGATCGGCGCCGGGCCGAAGAACATCACGATCGACCACAACACGGTGGACAACAACGGCAGCAGCACGATCTTCATCTACGGAGGCGCGACGCCGACGGGGATCCACATCCTCGGCTTCGAGCTGACGAACAACCTGCTGCGAGGGAATTCGTACGCGGTCTACGGCGACAAGTACGGCGAGGGGAACGTCGCGTTCACGACCTATACGCCGAGCGCGCTGGTGCTGCACAACACGTTCGCGAACGAGTCGGCGAAGCTGTATCCAGTGGGCAACGACTTTCCGACGACGGCGCAGTGGCTCGCGGACTTCGCGAGCGTAAGCGCCGCGAACTACCAGCTCGTCTCGAGCAGCCTCTCGAACAACGCGGGCACCGACGGCAAGGATCTCGGCGTGGGCTTCACGGAGCTTTCGGCCGCGTTGAGCGGCGCGGCGACCCCAACGCCGACTCCGACGCCCACGCCGAGCCCCTCGCCCGGCGGCTCGACGCCGTACGGCGGCACGCCGGCGGCGCTCCCGGGCATCGTGCAGTTCGAGAACTACGACGCGGGCGGCGAAGGCGTCGCCTACCACGACACGACCGCGGGCAACGCCGGCAGCGCATACCGGACGAACAGCGTCGACATCAAGGCGTCCACCGACGCGGGCGGCGGCTACCTGGTGGGCTGGACGACGGCCGGCGAGTGGCTGAACTACACCGTCAACGTGATGAAGGCCGGCACCTACGCGATCGACGTCCGCGTGGCGTCGAGCGGCGCCGGCGGCACGTTCCATATCGAGGTGAACGGCGTCAACAAGACGGGAACGCTGACCGTGCCGAATACGGGCGGCTGGCAGACCTGGCAGACGGTCACGAAGACCGGCGTCGCGCTGGCGTCCGGCACGCAGGTGATCCGCGTCGTGATGGAGTCGATCGGGCCGACCGGGTCGGTCGCGAACTTCAACTGGTTCGCCGTCCGATAGGCTGGCAGGCCTGGCGGGCCTGGCGGGCGGGCGCGCCGGGCAGGTCGCGCGGGTCTCCGAGGTCGGGTAGGTCGGGTGGGTCAGGTGGGTCGCAGAGAGTCGTTCTACCGGCGTATCGCCCGCCGCGGAAACAGGTCGGGGTTGTTCGTGA
>QHWK01000895.1 GCA_003223775.1 Acidobacteriota bacterium | reverse complement strand
AACGAGGAACAGCGCGGCGGCCGTGAGAATCGCGCGGTCCCATGGCTTCTCGCCCGACCGTGCGTCGACGATCGCCGCGGCGGCGCAGGCGACTACAGCCGCCAACGCAATGGCGAACAACCGCAGGAACGTGCTTGCGGAGAGCGGCAGGACTTCCGCGCCGACGTGCACGCCTGGCAGAGAAGCCGCCGCCGAGAAGGCGAATCGCAAGTGCGTCCAGCCCATCGCGACGTTCGACGGGAAGTAGGGGTTGGCGACGATGCCAGCGACGACGCCGGCGAATACCGCACCGCTTGCAGCGAGCCGGCTCTTCGCAGCCTCTGGTTCGGCCCTCCGCTGGACGAGCGCGAGCGCGGCGAAGGCTGCGGCCAGCGCCGCCGGAACGTACACGGCGTGATAAGCGAGCGCGAACGCCATTCCGGTCAGGAACCCCAGCACCCGCCACCGGCAGACGAGCGACCCGACGACCGCGACGAACAGGAACACGGCGAGTACATGGGGCCGGACCATCCCGAGCCTGAACAGCATGTACGGGTTCGCGATCATCAAGCCGAACGTGGAGGCGGCGGCGATCGGCGGCGCTGCGTTACGCCGCGCCAACCAGTAAACGAGCAGGATCGATGCGCACGAAAGCGCGCGGCACAGAATCCGGATGGCGCGCTCGCCGCCTGCCGCATACGCGAGCGCAGTCAGCCGATGGAAGAGGAACTCCTTCTCCGGGAAGCCGCTGCCCCACCCCACGTCTTCCGCTTGTGGAAGGAGGCGGACCAGCCCGCCCTGCGACATCCTGCTGATCGCGAAGTGGAACCACTGGTCCGGGTTGCTCCCGGTCGCCACGCGATCGAGGAGAACCAGGAGCGCGAGAAAGGCGCCGACAAGCAGCGCGCCCGCGACGAGGTCGGCTCCGCGAGCGCGTATTGCAAGCGTCCCGTGCACGACCCCGACCGTACCCGACGCGCACTCCGGAGCGAAAAATCAGGCCGCCTCAGAGCGACAGCCAGGCCGCGAGCGCGGCGAGCCTGACGTCGCGATTCCACGGCTTGCCGACGATCCGACCGGCCGCGACCAGCGCCGGGTCGGTCGCGTTGAGGCTGGAGGGTGGCACGACACGAGCCTCCAGCCCGTTCGCCGTCGCCGCCTCTACGAAGACGTCCCGGTACAACATCCCCTCGGCGGTGTGGATGCGGGGATGCGACGCCAGAATCGTGTCGAGCGCCGGCATCGCGCCGGGCTTGGCAACGATCGCACAAAGACGGATGTCGTGCGCGTGCTTCAGCTGCCGAAGGGCCGCCGACGCGCTCTCCAGGGCCATGCTCCGCGCACGCGCGACGGAGCGCTCCGCGTCCATGCGATCCAGATCCGCTGCGCGGTGGAAGACGAACCGGTCGCGATCGCCGAGGAGCTCCAGCTCCTGGCGCGATTCGATGCGCGGGTCGCGCAGGCTCCCACCCGCGACGACGCACGCGGCCCAACCGGTATGGATGCTCAATCCGACCGCCAGCCGCATTTCCGCCTCGTTGCCTGCACATCGAACCACGGACGGAGGACGCTGGACACCGATCCGATGGTGTCCCTCCGGCCGCATGGACGACAGGATCGGAACGCAGCACTGACCCGATGAGCATCGTCATCCATCGAGGCTCGTCGTTCCTCGTATGCGACGCGAGCGGCGACATCCAGCCGGGGTCCGACCGCGGCTTCTTCGTGCAGGACACGCGCTTCCTCAGCCGGTGGGAGATGGCGCTCGACGGACAAAAGCTCCTCGCACTGGGCGTCGCGACGCCCCGACCGAACGAAGCGCGCCATTTCCTCACGAATCCGCAGCTGCGCCGCGCCGCTCGCGCCACGTTGGCGGTCCGTCTCCGCACCATCGTGGCCGGTGGTCTCCACTGTGACATTGACGTGGAGAACTTCGGCGATGAGGAGACCGAAAGCACGTTCCAGCTCGGCCTCGCCGCCGACTTCGAGTACGTGCTCACGGTGAAGAAGCAGGCGACGTCGGGAACGGCGCCCGAGCGCCCGCGCCCGAACGCGCAGCCCGCACGAGACGGACGCTCGCTCCGGCTGTGGCTCGAGGACGGCGAGGTGCCGCGTGAAGCGACTATCGCGTTCGGCGAGAAGCCGGGATTCCTCGACGCATCGAGCGCGCGCTGGGCGGTCCCGCTCCCGAAACGCGGCCGCTTCCACATCTGCATCGATGTCACCATCCGGCTGGCGGACCGGCACGTCGCTCCGCAAGAGACCTGTGACGGGACGGGCGGCGAGCAGCAGACCGCGGAGCGCGCGCGGCACCGCCGCAAGCAGGTGCGGAGCCAGGCTCCGGTTCTGGAGACCGATCACGACGTCCTCCGGCACGCCTATTCGCAGGCCGTCGCCGATCTGGCGGAGCTGCGCCTCAAAGGCGAAGGCGACCTGGCCGAGGAAGGCGCCGGAGCGATTGCCGCCGGAATCCCCTGGTACATGGACCTGTTCGGGCGCGACAGCCTGATCGCCGCC
>QHWK01000360.1 GCA_003223775.1 Acidobacteriota bacterium | reverse complement strand
CGGCATCACTTCGCCGGCGGCGCGGCGACGCACGGCTCGATGTTCCACCGCGCGCCCGGATCGATCGGCGCCTCGTCGTTCCCGTCGCGCGTCGTCAAAGGGATGCGCGCCGCCGGACGGATGGGCGGCGGCCGCGTGACGATTCACAACCTGAAGGTGCTGCGCGTCGACGTAGACAATCATCTGCTGATCGTCGAAGGCGGCATCCCCGGCGCGCCGACCGGCTACGTGATCGTGCGCAAGGCCGTGACCGCGAAGAAGCTGAAGGTCGCGCAGGTCGAGAAGCCGAAGAAGGGCAAGAAGTAGCGCCATGCAGCTGGACGTCGTCAACAAAGAGAACCTGAAAGTCGGGAGCGTCGAGCTCAACGACGAGGTGTTCGGCGGGCGGATCAACGCCGACCTGATGTGGGAGTCGGTCGTCCACGCGAACGCGGCGAAGCGCCGCGGGACGCACATGACGAAGAACCGCGCGCTCGTCAGCGGCTCCGGCAAGAAGCCCTGGCGGCAGAAGGGCACCGGCCGCGCGCGCGTCGGTTCCATCCGCAATCCGCTGTGGCGTCACGGCGGCACGGTGTTCGGGCCGCAGCCGCGCGGCTACGACTTCAAGCTGCCGAAGAAGGTCGAACGCGGCGCGCTGCGCGCGGCCATCGCGCAGAAGCTGAAGGACGGCGATCTGGTCGTTGTCGACGCGCTGGCGGCGAGCGAGGTGAAGACCAAGGCGGCGGTGGAGCTCCTCAAGCGCTTCGGCGTGACCGGCAAGGCGGTGCTCATCGACGTCGCGGTGGACGAGAAGCTGTCGCGCTCGGTGCGCAACATCCCGGGCGTGTCGCTCGTTCCGAGCGCCCGCGTCACGGCGCGCGACATCCTCGACGCCGCGCGCGTCGTCGCCACGCAGGCGGCGCTCGAGAAGCTGCAGGAGGCGCTCGCATGAAGCTCGAAGACGTGATCCGGCGGCCGCTCGTCACCGAGAAGACGTCGATCCTGCGCGAGGACGGCCGGACGATCGTGTTCCACGTCGCGTCGGCGGCCAACAAGATCCAGATCAAGCGCGCGATCGAGCAGCTGCTCGGCGCGAAAGTGGAGAGCATCCGCACGAGCATCGCGCACGGCAAGATCAAGCGGCAGGGGCGCTTCGCCGGACGACGGTCCGACTGGAAGAAGGCCTACGTGAAGCTCGCCGAAGGCGCGAAGATGCCGGAATTCCTGGAAGGGGCGTAGGAACACCTCATGCCTATTCGCAAATTCAATCCGACGTCGCCGGGCTCGCGGTTCCAGACCGTGCAGACCTTCGACGACATCACGACCGACGAGCCCTACAAGCCGCTCGTCGAGCCGATGCACACGACCGGCGGCCGCAACAACCAGGGGCACCTCACGTCATGGTGGCGCGGCGGCGGCCACAAGCGGATGTACCGCATCATCGACTTCAAGCGCGACAAGCGCGACATCCCGGCCAAGGTGTCGACGGTCGAGTACGACCCGAACCGCTCGGCGCGGATCGCGCTGCTCACCTACGCGGACGGCGAGAAGCGCTACATCCTGCAGCCGATCGGCCTCAAGGTGGGCGACACGATCGTCGCCGGCCAGAACGTCGACATCCTGCCGGGGAATTCGCTGCCGCTCAAGAACATCCCGCTCGGCACGCTGGTCCACAACGTGGAGCTCGAGCCGGGCAAGGGCGGACAGATCGCGCGCAGCGCCGGATCGTCGGTGCAGGTGGTGGCGAAGGAAGGCGACTACGCGTCGGTGAAGATGCCCTCGGGCGAGATCCGCAAGCTGAACACCGAGTGCTTCGCGACGATCGGACAGGTCGGCAACCTCGATCACGAGAACATCTCGGTGGGCAAGGCGGGCCGCAGCCGGTGGCTCGGCCAGCGGCCGCACGTCCGCGGCGTCGCGATGAACCCGGTGGACCATCCGCTCGGCGGCGGCGAAGGCAAGACCTCGGGCGGCCGCCATCCGGTGTCGCCGTGGGGCCTCCCGACCAAGGGCTACAAGACGCGCAACAACAAGGTCAGCGACAGGTTCATCGTCCAGCGGAGACAGAAATAAATGGCTGAGGGCTGATGGCTGAGGGCTCGCCTCAGCCATCAGCCATCAGCGATCAGCCATTAGCGAGACGCACCTATGGGACGCTCACTGAAGAAGGGTCCGTTCGTCGACACGCACCTCCTCGAGAAGGTCGAGGTGATGAACCGCGCGAACGAGAAGAGAGTGATCAAGACGTGGTCGCGGCGCTCGACCGTCGTGCCGGAAATGGTCGGCCACACGCTCGCCGTGCACAACGGCAAGAAGTTCATCCCGGTCTACGTGACCGAGAACATGGTCGGCCACAAGCTCGGCGAGTTCGCGCCGACGCGCCTCTTCAAGGGACACACGACGAAGGTGGCCGAGAAGGCGGCCGCCGTGGCCGGCGCGCCGGGCGCCGCGCCCGCCGGCGGGACGGGCGCGGGCGGCGGCGCGAAACCGGCCGGCGCCACGAGTTAGAGGGCGGGAGCAGCCATGATTCAGGCAGAAGCGACAGCGCGCTATGTCCGGACGTCGGCGCAGAAGGCGGGCCTCGTCCTCGATCTGATCCGCGGCAAGGACGTCAACCGCGCGCTCGCGACGCTCAGGTTCACGCGCAAGGGGATCGCGGCGGACATCGAGAAAGTGGTGCGCTCGGCGATCTCGAACGCCCAGAACAAGGAAGGCTTCAGCGGCGACGTCGATCGGCTCTACATCTCGGCGTGCTACGCGAACCAGGGGCCGTCGGCCAAGCGCGTGCGCCCCGCGCCGATGGGCCGCGCGTTCCGCGTGCTGAAGCGGACCGCGCACCTGACGGTGCACGTCTCCGAGCGGCCGGAGAAGGTCGTGGCCGTCGCGACGACGCCGGGCGCCGAGGCGCCGCGGCCGAAGCGCGCGCGCGCGCTCAAGTCGGCGACGACGCCCTCGAAGAAAGCGGCGAAGAAGGCATAACGCAGGAAGGGCGACCCTTTTCAGGGTCGCCGAGGAGAGATCGTGGGCCAGAAGGTTCACCCGTTCGGATTCCGCCTCGGGTTCAACAAGACGTGGCGCTCGCGCTGGTACTCGAACCGCGAGTACGCGAAGCTGCTGCACGAGGATCTCGCGCTGCGCCAGAGCCTGAAGAAGCGCTTCGCCCACGCCGGCGTCGCGAAGATCGAGACCGAGCGCGCGGTCAACCGGCTGAAGATCGACATCTACACTTCGCGGCCCGGCATCATCATCGGCCGCAAGGGAACCGAGGTCGACAAGCTGAAGCAGGAGATCCAGAAGAAGACCAGCCGCGACGTCTTCATCAACATCCAGGAGATCCAGAAGCCGGAGCTCGACGCGCAGCTGATCTCGGAGTCGGTCGCGATGCAGCTCGAGAAGCGCGTCGCGTTCCGCCGCGCGATGCGCAAGGCGGTGGAATCGGCGCTGCGGTTCGGCGCGCGCGGCATCAAGGTGCGCGTCTCCGGCCGCTTGAACGGCGCCGAGATCGCGCGCTCCGAGTGGTATCTGCACGGCCAGCTGCCGCTGCAGACGCTGCGCGCCGACATCGACTACGGCTTCGCGGAAGCCAACACGACTTACGGCCAGATCGGGATCAAGGTGTGGCTCTACAAGGGCGAGCGCCTCGTCCCGCAGCGCGGCCGCGAAGAAGAGTACAGAGAGCGAGCGCCGCGCAGGCCGCAGGCACGCACGTAATCGCGTCATGGCTGATGGCTGATGGCTGATGGCTGATGGCTGATGGCCGATGGCTGGTTCCTCGACCATTGCCATCAGCCATTAGCCATCAGCCATTGACAGGGAACCTCCTATGTTGATGCCGAAGAAAGTGAAGTACCGGAAGCAGCAGCGCGGGCGCATGGCCGGCAAGGCGTGGCGCGGCTCCGACGTGTCGTTCGGCGACTTCGGCCTGAAGGCGCTCGAGCCGTGCTGGCTCACCGATCGGCAGATCGAGGCGGCGCGCGTCGCGATGACGCGCTTCGTCGCGCGCGGCGGCAAGATCTGGGTCCGCGTGTTTCCCGACAAGCCGATCACGAAGAAGCCGCAGGAAACGCGCATGGGCAAGGGCAAGGGCGCGCCCGAGCAGTGGGTCGCCGTCGTGCGGCCGGGCAAGGTGCTCTTCGAGATGGAAGGCATCAGCGAGAAGGAAGCGCGCGAGGCGATGCGGCTGGCGGCGGCGAAGATTCCGATCCGCACGAAGTTCGCGACGCGCTTCGCGCAGGAGAAGATGCAATGAAGGCCGCTGAACTGCGTACGCTCGGCGCCGACGAGCTCGGCGTGAAGGAGCGCGACCTCACCGATCAGCTGTTCCGCATGCGGATTCAGAAGTCGATGGGGCAGCTCGAGGCGCCCGACAAGCTGCGCACGGTCCGCCGCGATCTCGCGCGCGTGAAGACGGTGCTGCAACAGAAGCGGGCCGAGTAGGGCCAACACTTTATGAGTCAGAAATCAGAAAAGACCGGCGTCGTCGTCAGCAACAAGATGCAGAAAAGCATCGTTGTCGCCGTCGAGTGGCAGGTGCGGCACGGGCTGTACGGCAAGACCGAGCGGCGCACCTCGAAGTTCATGGTGCACGACGAGAAGAACGACGCGAAGCCCGGCGACATCGTCGAGATCGTGGAGACGCGGCCGCAGAGCCGGCGCAAGCGCTGGTCGCTCAAGCGCGTCGTGCGGCAGGCGGTGGAAGTCTAGAGAGGCCGGGCAGGTCAGGTAGGCCAGGTAGGTCAGGTAGGTAAAAGCTCTTACCCACCCGACCCACCAGACCCACGCGACCCACCCGACTTGGAGAGCGCCATGATTCAAATGCGATCGATCCTGGACGTCGCCGACAACTCGGGCGCCCGCAAGATCGCGATCATCAATCCGATCGGCGGATCGACCGGCCGCTACGCGCGCCTCGGCGACATCGTCACCGCCTCGGTGAAGGAAGCGACGCCGGAAGGCAACGTGAAGAAGGGACAGGTCGTGAAGGCGGTCATCGTGCGCACCGTGAAGGAGCAGCGGCGCCGCGACGGCACCTACATCCGCTTCGATCGGAACGCGGCGGTGCTCATCAACGATCAGGGCGAGCCGATCGGGACGCGCGTGTTCGGGCCGGTGGCCCGCGAGCTGCGCGAGCGGCGGTTCATGAAGATTATTTCGCTGGCGCCAGAGGTTCTCTAAATGCCGCGCGTAGCTACGCCGCTTCGGAAGAACGACAACGTGCTCGTGATCACGGGCAAGGACCGCGGCAAGAAGGGGCGGATCCTGAAGGTGCTGCCCGAGAAGAACCGGCTGATCGTCGAGGGCGTGAACCTGATCAAGCGCCACACGAAGCCGAACCCTGGCAAGAACATCAAGGGCGGCATCGTCGAGCGCGAGGCCTCGATGCACGTGTCGA
>QHWK01000359.1 GCA_003223775.1 Acidobacteriota bacterium | reverse complement strand
ACCACCAGGGAATGTCGCTCGTCGCGCTCACCAACGTGCTGCACGACGACATCTTCGTGACGCGGTTCCACGCCGATCCGCGGGTCAAGGCGACTGAATTGCTCCTGCAGGAGCGCGTGCCTCGGGAGGCGATTCTCGCCGAGGCGCGTCCCGCGGAAGGCACCAGCGCGGTGCCGCCGATTGGCGCAGCCGTCGGACGACGGTTCCGCACGCCGCACACGACCAGTCCTCACACCCATTTCCTGTCGAACGGCCGCTACACCGCCGCGCTCACGCACGCGGGCGGCGGCGCGAGCACATGGCGCGGCCTGTCGGTGACGCGGCGGCGCGAGGACCGCACCTCCGACGCCGGCGCGCACTTCATCTACCTCAGGGATCCGTGGTCAGGCGACATCTGGTCGCCCACCTATCAGCCGATCTGCCGTGAACCGGACGTGTTCGAAACCACGTTCGATCTCGAGAAGGGCACCTTCCGGCGCCGCGACGGCGACTTCGAAACCCTGCTCCAGGTCGTCGTGTCGCCGGAAGACGATGTGGAAGTCCGGCGGCTGTCGATCACCAACCGCGGCGACCGGCCGCGCGAAATCGAAGTCACCAGCTACGCCGAAATCGTGCTCGCACGTCCCGAAGACGATGTCGCCCATCCCGCTTTCGGCAAACTTTTCATCGAGACGGAGTACGACGCGCAGAGCGCGGGTCTGCTGTTCAGCAGGCGTCCGCGATCCGCCGAGGAGGCCAACGCCTGGGCGTTCCATGTCCTTGCCGTGGACGGGCGGCTTGGCGGTGCGGTCGAGTGGGAAACCGATCGTGCGCGATTCCTGGGTCGCGGGCGATCGACGGCCAACCCGATCGCCATCGAGGGCCGCGCGCTGTCTGGAACGACCGGCGCCGTCCTCGATCCGGTGGCAGCGCTGCGCGAGCGCGTGCGGCTGGCGCCCGGCGCGTTCGTGCGCGTCACGTTCGCGACCGGCATCGCCACCGATCGCACGACGGCGCTCGCGCTGGTGCGGAAATACCGCGATGCCAGCGCCGCCGCGCGCGCCTTCTCGATGGCGTCGACGCACGTACACATCACGCTGCAGCATCTCGGCCTGAGCGACGATCAGGCGATGCTGTGCGATCGGTTGGCATCGCGCGTCTTCGGTTCGGACGCGACCGGCACGAGCGCCGACGATCTCGCGCGCAACGTGTTCGGACAGTCCAACCTGTGGGGGCGGGGCATCTCCGGCGATCTGCCGATCGTGCTCGTCCACGTCGGCGACGCCAGCGCGATCGGCCTCGTGCGGCAACTGCTGCACGCGCAGGAGTACTGGCGGGTCAAGGATCTGCGGGCCGACCTCGTGATCCTCAACGATCATCCGGCGGACTATCTCGACGAGGTGCAGGCGCAGCTCACGAGTCTCGTCCGCGAACCGCGATGGAGCAGCTGGGTGAACAAACCCGGCGGGATGTTTGTGCTGCGTTCCGACGGCATGCCGGACGCGGACTGCCACCTCCTGTCGGCCGTCGCCCGCCTCGTCGTGCGCGGCGATCTCGGCGAGCTGGCGCCGCAGCTGAATCGGAAGGCGCCGTGGCTGTCGCCGGCGCAGATCGTTCCCGGCTCGAGCCGACTGCGGCCGCCGAAGGCGGCGTCCGTACCCGCGACGCCGGGGCCATGGGTCATGGAAAACGGGATCGGCGGCTTCACGCCCGACGGGCGCGAGTATGTGATCGTGCTCGACGGCGACCGCGAGACGCCGCTGCCCTGGTCGAACGTGCTGGCGAACCCGGAGTTCGGCACCGTCCTCAGCGCGTCGGGAGCGGCTTTTACGTGGGCCGGCAACAGCCGGGAGAATCGGTTGACACCGTTCGCCAACGATCCGCTCACCGACCCCACGGGCGAAGCGATCTTCATCCGCGACGAGAACGACGGCAGCGTCTGGGGCTCGACGCCGGGGCCGCTGTCGCGAGCGGCCGATTCGGGGCGCTGGGTGGTGCGGCACGCGGCGGGCTTCAGCCGATTTCAGACCAATATCGATGGCCTCGAACAGGATCTGACGATCGCGGTCGCGCCCGACGATCCGGTCAAGGTCTCGCTGCTGACGCTGACCAACACCTCGAGCGCCGCCCGGCGGCTGAGCGTGTTCGGCTACGTCGAGTGGGTGCTCGGTCCACCGCGCTCGGGCGAACGCCGGTTCGTGGTCTCGGAGCTGCACGAGGCCACCGGGGCGATTCTGGCGAGAAACGCCTTCAACACCGAGTTCAAGGATCGCGTCGCCTTCTGGCGCGCGACCGAACCGTCGCGATCGCTGACCTGCGATCGCGCCGATTTCATCGGCCGCAACCGCACGCTGAATGCACCCGCGGGGTTGTTCCGCGACGAGCTCGGCGGGCGCGTCGGCGCCGGCCTCGATCCCTGCGCCGCGCTGCAGATCACGATCGAGATCCCGCCGGGCGAATCACGCCGCGTCGCTTTCGTGCTCGGTCAGGGCGCCACCGCCGCGCAGGCCGCTGAGCTCGCCGCACGCTACGCGAGCCTCGCCGCCGTCGACGATGCGATCGCGCGCGCGGAAAGGTTCTGGGACGACACGCTCGGCGCGATCGAGGTGCATACGCCCGACGATTCGTTCGATCTGCTGGTGAACCGCTGGCTGTTGTATCAGGCGCTCAGTTGCCGGATCTGGGCGCGCAGTGGGCCGTACCAGCCAGGCGGCGCGTTCGGATTCCGCGATCAGCTGCAGGACGCGCTGTCGCTGCTGTATACGCGGCCGGATCTCTGCCGCGCCCATATCGTGCTCGCCGCCTCGCGCCAGTTCGTCGAAGGCGATGTGCAGCACTGGTGGCATCCGCCGGCCGGGCGCGGCACGCGCACGCGATGCTCCGACGATCTGCTGTGGTTGCCGTACGCGTCCGCGATTTACATCGAGCGAACCGGCGATCGATCGCTGCTCGACGAGGTGGCGCCGTTTCTCGAAGCGCCGCCGCTGGCGGCGGATCAGCATGAAACCTACGGGTTGCCGTCGGTGTCGCAGGAGACGGCATCGCTCTTCGAGCATTCGATCCGCGCGATCGATCGGTCGCTGAAATACGGCGCGCACGGCCTGCCGCTCATCGGCACCGGCGACTGGAACGACGGCATGAACCGCGTCGGCCATCTGGGACGCGGCGAGAGCGTCTGGCTCGGATGGTTCCTCGTCATCGTGCTGAAACAGTACGCCGCGATCTGCGAGGAGCGCGGCGACATCGCGCGGGCGCAACACTACCGGAGCGAGGCCGGCTGGCTGACCGGGATGCTGGAGCTCGCCTGGGACGGCAACTGGTATCGGCGCGCCTACTTCGACGACGGCACACCGCTCGGATCGGCGCAGAACGAGGAATGCCGGATCGACTCGCTGACGCAGTCGTGGGCGGTCTTCGCGCAGGACGCCGACCGCAAGCGGGCTGCGCGCGCGATGGACGCGGTCCGCGCCCATCTCGTCCGCCGCGATGCGCAGGTCGTCTTGCTGCTGACGCCGCCGTTCGATCGCACGCCAAACGATCCCGGATATATCAAGGGCTATCTGCCCGGCGTGCGGGAGAACGGCGGACAGTACACGCACGCGGCGCTGTGGACGGTGATCGCCCTCGCGCAACTGGGGCTCGGCGACGAGGCGATGGAACTGTTCCACATGGTGAACCCGATCAATCACATGCGCACGCCCGAGGGCCTCGAGCAGTACCGTGCGGAGGCGTACGTCGTCGCCGCGGACGTCTATGCGCATCCGATGCATCTCGGCCGCGGCGGGTGGACGTGGTACACGGGATCGGCCGGGTGGATGTACCGCGCGGCGCTCGAGGAGCTGCTCGGACTGCGTCGCGCGGGCGCGACATTCAGCGTTGCTCCGAGTATTCCTGCGATGTGGCCCGCATTTTCGATCCGGTGGACCGTCGGGCACACGCGCTATCACATCTCGGTCGTCAATCCCGATCATCGATGCCGCGGCGTCCATTCGGCCGAACTTGACGGCGTCGGCGTCAATCCCGACGCGATCCCCTTCGTCGATGACGGGCAAAGTCACGAGGTCGTGGTGCAACTCGGCGATCCCGCCGCGAGCACCGGCTCCAGGACGCGAGGAGCCACCGCGGGAACCACCGCACGATGAACGTTCTCGCCGTCGGTGTGCCCGGTGTTCGAAGACGGCGGTTACCGGCCACCGAGAAGGCCATAGACGGCGACCGCCTTCGACTGCGTCGGCACGTACAGCTTTCCATTGGCGACCACCGGCGGCGCGAACTTCGTAAAATCGCCGAGGGCATCCCGTGCGTGGTTCATATCGGAATTGTAGATTTCCTGGCGCACATCGGCGGCGCGGAAGGCGCGCAGTGTAGCGGGCGCCAGCCCGCCGCTCCGCGTCGAGTGAGTCGTCACAGCCCACACGATGCCGCTGGCGACGTCGGAGCCGTTCGCCGAAACGGTCGGGCCGCCGGTCATCCCTGGTTTGACCGCACTCACGGCAGCTGGAGTCGTGACGAAGCGGCCGTTGACGAAGTGATAGGCTCTGAGCACATCCCGTCGATCCCAGACGTAAAGCATGCCGTCATGCTGGCGGCTCCAGAATGCCGTCCCGAGCGTTTGCGCGCAGTCTTTCTGGCCGCAACCCTCGGTCGCTTGAAACCTCTGGAGCGGCCCGCCTGCTGCGCCTTCCAGCTTCCCCATGTCATTGCGATTGAGGAGAAAGATGACGCCTTCCTTGCCGCCCGCGAACATGAGCGCCGAATTCGGGATCAAAGTGACCCCGCCCGCGCTCATATCGATGTTTTGAAGGAACAGATACTCGTGATTCTTCGGCGTAAACCAGTCCGCAAGCTCGAGACTCCGGCCGGTGAACTTCAGCGTGCTGCTCCCGAAATTGCTGACACCGTCGTAGCTGCCGCCGGCGGTCGACAGATAGATGTTGCCCTCACCGTCCGCCGCGATCCCCCGGCCTGCCTGCCAGATTCCACCTTTCCGGCCGCTCGGTGTCGTCTGGAAGACTGCGAACCGTTGCTTCAGGTCGCGCGCGTTGAATGTCTGAACGAAGCCCTCCTGCGACCAGTGCTG
>QHWK01000358.1 GCA_003223775.1 Acidobacteriota bacterium | reverse complement strand
CCGGATCGCGCCATGCGATAGAGCCGCGGGACCGTTTCGGTGTTGTGGTTGAGGATGTCCGGCCGCGCGTCGAGGACGGCGCCAAGCGCCGCTTCGCTTCCTTGAAAATCGGGAATCAGGACTTCGATGCGGCAGCCCGGCACGCGCGCGCGCGTCTCGCGAATCGTGTCCGCGAAGATCGATGCGCCGCCGTCGGCCAGATCGTCGCGATCGACCGACGTGATGACGACGTAGCTGAGATCGAGCGTGTGGATGGCATCAGCGACGCGCCGCGGTTCCGCGGCGTCGACCGGCGCCGGCCGCCCGTGCGCCACCGCGCAGTACGAGCACGCGCGCGTGCACACGTCGCCGAGGATCATGAAGGTGGCCGTTCCGTGGTTCCAGCACTCGCCGATGTTCGGACACTGCGCTTCTTCGCAGACGGTATGGAGCTTCAGCTCGCGCATGAGCTCTTTGAGCCGCAAGTAGCTCGGCGAGCCGGGCGCGCGCACTTTCAGCCACTCCGGTTTGGGCAGCCGCGACGGCGCGAGCGGAATGATTCGTCCCACGGTCAATCCATTATCGCACCGCGACGAGCGTGAAGCGCTCCCACGGGCCGTCCGTCCGGCGGTTCACGTTGACGGCGCCGCCGCCGCCCTCTTCGGCCACGACGAACCACGGCGGATCGGTGTCGGTCCGCAGCGAGATCGCATCGCCGTCGCGGATCGCGCCGCCGGTCCCGCTCGCGATCATGAACGTCTCCCATCCGCCGACCGCCGTCGTCGCCGCGAGCAGCGCGGCGCCGCCGCCGTCGTCGGCCTCGAGGTAGTGCTCGCCGTCGCTGGTGCGCAGCGCCACGCGCTCGCCGTCGAGCGGCGGCCCGCCCGCGATCGCCGTCAGCTCGAACACCGCCCAGTCGATTGGATTCTGGCGATCGGCGTGCACCGACGATCCGCCGCCGTTGTCGGCGACGAGGTAGTGCCCGTCGATCGTCTTCAGGTTGACACGCACGACGAGCGCGTTGACGAACGCCCATTCGGGCTCGGGGCGCGACGCGAGCCGATCCTGAAAGCGTGCGGTCCGCACGTCGAAGCCGAACTCGGTGTGGAAGCACCACGCGGCCGCGCCGGCGAGCTTCGCGTTGGCGCGCGCCTGCAGGAAATAGTCGGCGCGATCCGTCGACGGAAACGGAACGCGCGTCGGCTCCTGCAGGTACGCCGGACGGCCGTTGTCTCGCAGCGCGGACACGATCGACTGCAGCCGGCCGCGCTCGTACCAGTTGGGCACGCGGTCGTCGTGATACGCCGTCACGTCGAGCCCGGTGTCGGCGGTGAAGCGCGCGGCCTGCGCCGGCGTCAGCCCGGGAGAATTCGAGGCGGTGACGATGCGGCGCGGATCCGCGCGCTTGATCGCGGCGGCCGTCGCGGCGACGTCCGCCGGGGCGAGCGGCCGCACGAACGGGCCGTAGACGTCGCGCTCGTTCTGGATGTCGATCAGCGCGTTCTCGAACCCGGCGACGGCGCGCGCCGCCTCGACGATCCCGTCGCGAAAGCGCGCGGCGTCGAGGCCCGCGACGCGCTCGGCCGTGAACGTGATGTCGACGATCATGCGCTGCTGCCGCGCCGTGTCGAGGATGAACAGCAGACGCGCGAGCGCGCCGTTGTCCAGCGTACCGTCGCTGCGGACGAGGCCCGGATTCGGCCAGAGGCGCACGCCGTCGAAGGCCTTCTCGTGGAGAAATTTCAGGTCGGCGGCGACGTCGAGCGCTTCCATGCCGTCGAAGTACGAGATGAAGGTGAGGAAGCGCGGCGTGCCGTCGACGGCGAAGCGATCGCCCTGGATGGTCAGGTGCTGCGCCGACGCGCGCACGGACACGAGCGCGAAGAGTACGACGATGAGCGCAGCGACCGGGACGCGGCGATCGACGGCCATGTCGACGATTGTAAGGCGGCGGCCGCTTGACCGCGCCTCGCCCGCGCATCTAAAGTCGGCGGACTGTGGCGCTTTTCCATCACATCGACGTCCGCGTGATGTGGCCCGACACCGATCCGGCCGGGATCGTCTGGTTCGGCGTCTTCTTCCGATACTTCGAGAACGCCGAGGAAGATCTGTATCGACGCCTCGGCAGCGACCGCACGCGCCTGCTGCAGACGCTGCGCGTCTTCATGCCGCGAACCTCGCTGCAATCGCGCTTCAGGTCTCCGGCGAAGCTAGGCGACGAGCTGGCGGTGTCGGTCGGCGTCGGCGAGATCACCGGCGCGCGCATCGGCTTCGCGTTCGAGATCCACGAGCGCGACACCGGCCGGTTCATCTGCGACGCCTCGTATCGCGTGGCCTGCGTCGACGCCGCGACGAACGCCGCGACGTACTTCGTCGATCGCAACGTCGACGCCGGGCGCGGCTCGAACGTCGCGATCGAGATCGGCGACGATCGCATCACGTACGCGGAGGTGCTCGCCAGGGTCAACCGCGTCGCGAGCGGCCTGCGGCGGATCGGCGTGCGGCCCGAGGAGCGCGTCGCGCTGCTGCTCGCCGACGGACCCGAGTTCGCCTACAGCTTCTTCGGCGCGATCAAGATGGGGGCGATCCCGATTCCGCTCAACACGCTGTGGAAGCCGGCCGACTACGCGCACGTGCTGCACGACTCGCGCGCGGCGGCCGCGATCGTCTCCGAGGATCTGCTCGCGGCGGTGGACGCGGTGCCCGCGGCGAACCGCCGCACGCTGCGGCACGTGATTGCCGCGGGCGCGAACGCCCGGCCGCCCGCGCACCTTCGCTTCGATGCGCTGCTCGAGCAGGGCGACGCCGACTGCGACGCGGAGCCGACCAGCCGCGACGCCCCCGCGTTCTGGCTGTACTCCTCCGGCAGCACCGGCGCGCCGAAGGGCTGCGTGCACCTGCAGCATGACATGGTCGTCTGCGCCGAGCTGTTCGGGAAGGGCATCCTCGGCATCACCGAGCGCGATCGCACGTTCAGCGTCGCGAAGCTGTTCTTCGCCTACGGCCTCGGCAACGCGCTGTATTTCCCGTTCTCGGTTGGCGCGACGACGATATTCTGGCCGGGGCCGCCGACGCCGGTGAACGTGTACGCCGTCATCGAGCGCCATCGGCCGACGCTGTTCTATTCGGTGCCGACCGGCTACGCGATGATGCTCGCGCACGGCCGTCCCGAGGGCGACGGGAGCGCCGACTTCGATCTGTCGTCGCTCCGCCTCGCGGTTTCAGCTGGCGAGTCGCTGCCGGCGACGCTCTACGAGCGATTCAAGCAGCGGTTCGGCGTCGACATCGTCGACGGCATCGGCTCGACCGAGGCGCTGCACATGTTCATCTCGAATCGCCCCGGCGCCATTCGTCCCGGCTCGAGCGGGCAGATCGTCGCCGGCTACGACGCGCGGATTCTCGACGAGGCGCGCGAGGCGGTGCCAAGCGGCGCGATCGGAAACCTGTGGATCCGCGGCGACTCGACGTGCGCCGCGTACTGGAATCAGCACGAGAAGACGAAGGGCACGATCGAGGGCCACTGGATCCGCACCGGCGACAAGTACTCGGTCGACGCGGACGGCTACTACTGGTACGCCGGCCGATCGGACGACATGCTCAAAGTCGGCGGGCAGTGGGTGAGCCCCGTCGAAGTCGAGAACGCGCTCGTCGCGCACGAGGCGGTGCTCGAGTGCGGCGTCATCGGCCGCGAGGATCACGACGGCCTGACGAAGACGATGGCGTTTGTCGTGCTGCGCGAAGGGGCGCGCGGCTCGCCCGAGCTCGCCAAGGAGCTGCAGCAGTTCGTGCGCACGCACCTGGCGGCGTACAAGCGGCCGCAGTGGGTCGAGTTCCTTCCCGAGCTGCCGAAGACGGCGACCGGAAAGATTCAGCGCTATCGCCTGCGCGAGATGGCCGCGGCGGCCAGGTAGCGCGGCGCGAGAGCGATCGCGTCGATCGTCTTACGCGCGCCGCAGTCCAGCCACGAAGAAGTCAGCGAACAGATCGGCGATCTCTTGAGACGTCGCCGCGCCGGACGGGTTGAACCAGCGCGGGATCCAGTTCACGGCGCCGAGCAGCGCGAAGGCGAGCAGCTTCTGATCGCCGCGCGCGAAGACGCCGCGCGCCATCCCTTCCTCGAGCAGGGTTCGCACGCCGCGATCGAACTCGTCGCGCCGTACGATGACGGCCTTCAGGTGCGGCGGCGAGAGCGCCTCGAGATCGAGGAAGAGCGCCGTCCCGTGCAGCTCGTCGAGGATCGTATGCACGAAGGCGTGCACCAGCCGGCGCAGCTGCTCGTCGGCCGGGAGCCCGCTCTGCCGCACTTCATGCAGGATCTGCATGAGGCGATCGAGCGAGTACTGGTGGCAGGCGAAGAGGATCTCCTCCTTGTTCTTGAAGTAGTAATAGAGGTTGCCCTTCTTCATGTGCAGCGCGGCGGCGATCTCCTCGACGGTCGCCCCGTGGTAGCCGAGGCGGCGGAAGGCGGCGGCGGCGCTCTTGAGGATCTCGACGCGCGTCGACGCCTGCGGGTCGGCGTTGCGTGGCCGCTTGCGGCGGCGGGGACGGCCGGGCTTGGCCCGGGCCGCCGTCGAAGTGATTGACTCGCTCATCCCGGTTCTCTAAAGTATTTGAACGAGCGTTCAATTTCAATGATCACCTTCGATACGCACCCGAGCCGCTACCGCCACTGGAAGCTCGCCTTCGACGGTGCCGTCGCCACTCTGTCGATGGACGTCCGCGAGGACGCCGGCCTGTCGCCGGACTACAAGCTCAAGCTGAACTCGTACGACCTCGGCGTCGACATCGAGCTCGCCGACGCGATTCAGCGCCTCCGGTTCGAGCATCCCGAGGTCCACGCCGTCATCGTCACGTCGCTCAAGGAGCGGATCTTCTGCGCCGGCGCGAACATCATGATGCTGCGCGGCGCCTCGCACGGCGCGAAGGTGAACTTCTGCAAGTACACCAACGAGACGCGCCTCGCCATCGAGGACGCGAGCGAGAACTCTGGCATCACGTTCCTCGCCGCGCTCAACGGCATCTGCGCCGGCGGCGGCTACGAGCTCGCGCTCGCGTGCGATCGGATCGTGCTCGTCGACGACGGCAATTCGGCGGTGAGCCTGCCGGAAGCGCCGCTGCTCGGCGTGCTGCCCGGCACCGGCGGCCTGACGCGCGTCGTCGACAAGCGCCGCGTGCGCCGCGACCTCGCCGATTTCTTCAGCACGCTCGTCGAAGGCGTGAAAGGGAAGCGCGCGGTCGAATGGAAGCTCGTCGACGAAGTGCATCCGACGAGCCAGTTCAAGGAGGCGGTGCAGAAGCGCGCGCGCGAGCTCGCCGCCCCGTCCGATCGCCCCGCGAGCGGACCGGGCATCGCGCTCAATCCGCTGAACCCGACCGTGACCGAGAGCGCGATCAAGTACTCCGCCGTCACGCTGACGATCCATCGGGACAAGCGCACGGCGGATCTCACCGTGCAGGCGCCGAGCGGGCCGCAGCCGTCGACGCCGGAAGAGATCGGGCAGGCCGGCGATCAGTTCTGGGCGCTGCGCGCCTTCCGCGAGCTCGACGACGCGCTGCTGCGGCTGCGCGTCAACGAGCCGGAGATCGGCACCGTCGTGATCCGCACTGAAGGCGACCGCGACGCGGTGCTCGCGATCGACGCGACGCTCGCCGCGTATCGGTCGCACTGGCTCGTCCGCGAGATCGTGCTCTTCATGAAGCGGACGCTGAAGCGCATGGATCTCACCTCGCGCACCTTCTTCGCCTTCATCGAGCCTGGATCGGCGTTCGCGGGATCGCTCTTCGAGCTGGCGCTCGCCTCCGATCGCTCGTACATGTTCCACGACGACAGCGAGGAAAACGTCGTCGCGCTGTCGCCGATGAACGCGGGCCCGCTGCCGATGAGCAACGGGCTGACGCGCCTCGAGGCGCGCTTCCTCGGCGAGAAGGGGCGCGTCCAGGAACTGCTCGAGCACGACGGGCCGTTCAACGCCGCCGAAGCCGAGGAACTGGGCCTCGTCACCTTCGCGCCCGACGAGATCGACTGGGACGACGAAGTGCGGCTCGCCGTCGAAGCCCGCACCGCGTTTTCGCCCGACGCAATGACCGGCCTCGAAGCGAACCTCCGTTTCGCCGGGCCGGAAACGATGGAGACGAAGATCTTCGGCCGGCTCACGGCGTGGCAGAACTGGATCTTCCAGCGGCCGAACGCGGTTGGCGAAAAAGGCGCGCTGCGCGCGTACGGCGAGCAGGGCAGACCGGAATTCGACTGGAAGAGGACCTAGCGATGATCTCCGCCGAGAAAATCCCCAACAACGTCGACCTCTCGAGCAACAAGCGGCTGCAGCGCGCGCTCGAGCACTGGCAGCCGAAGTACATCCAGTGGTGGCGCGACATGGGGCCGCAGGGTTTCCTGGATTACCACCACGTGTACGTGCGCACGGCGGTGAGCGTCGATCCCGAAGGGTGGGCGCACTTCGAGTACGTCAAGCTGCCGGAGTACCGGTGGGGCATCTTTCTCGCCGATCCGCTGCCCGATCGGCGCATCGGGTTCGGCGATTTCTTCGGTCAGCCGGTGTGGCAGGAAGTCCCGGGCGAGTTCCGCAATCAGCTGCGGCGCCTGATCGTCACGCAGGGCGATACCGAGCCGGCGAGCGTCGAGCAGCAGCGGTGGCTCGGCCAGCGCTGTCCGAGCCTTTACGATCTGCGCAATCTGTTCCAGGTGAATTGCGAAGAAGGGCGCCATCTCTGGGCGATGGTGTACTTGCTGCACTCCTACTTCGGGCGGGACGGCCGCGACGAAGCCGAGGAGCTGCTCGAGCGGCAGAGCGGCAACCGCGACAAGCCCCGCATCCTCGAGGCGTTCAACGAGCCGATCGACAACTGGCTCGACTTCTTCATGTTCACGATGTTCACCGACCGCGACGGCAAGTCGCAGCTGATGTCGCTGTCGGAGAGCTCGCTCGATCCGCTGTCGCGCACAACGCGGTTCATGCTCACCGAGGAAGCGCACCACATGTTCGTCGGCGAGACCGGCATCGCGCGGATCCTCGAGCGCACGTGCCAGCTGATGCAGGAGGCCGGCTACTCCGAAGACGTGCGCAAGATCGGCGGCATAGATCTGCCGACGATCCAGAAGCACCTGAATCAGTGGTTCAGCCTCAGCCTCGACCTGCACGGCGGCGAGGTGTCGAGCAACGCCGCGTCGTACTTCGCCAACGGCCTCAAAGGGCGCGCGAAAGAGGACACCTTCGAGGATCATCTCGTGAAGAACGCGTACTACAACATGGAGTTCTTCGAGGACGGCAAGCCGGTGACGAAGGAAGTCCTCATGCGCAACGCGATGAACGAGGTGCTGCGCGACTGGTACGTCGGCGACTGCGCGGCGGGCGTGACGCGCTGGAACAAGATCCTCGAGCGGTACGGCATGTCCGATCGGCTGCGGCTCCCGGATCGCAAGTTCAACCGCCACATCGGCATGTACTCGGGCTTCTATTTCGATCCGAACGGCGTGCCGCTGTCGAAGGAGGAGTTCGAGCGGCGCAAGCACGACTGGCTGCCGTCGCCGGCCGACAGCGAGTACCTCCTGAGCATCATGGCGGAGCCGGTGTACGAGCCGGGCAGATTCGCGAACTACATCGCGCCGCCGCGACGAGGCATCAATCAGCTGCCGATCAACTTCGAGTACGTGCGCACCGAGCAGTGACGGCAAAACGTAGGGCGAGGCTTTCAGCCTCGCCTCGGCGACCCTGAAAGGGTCGCCCTACGTGATTCCCTTGGCGGACAACAGCCGCCGCGCGTTGCCGGAGAAGATCAACGCTTTCTCGGCGTCGCTGATCTCGGCCTGCTTCACCGAGGCGATCGTCGGGCCGATCGTCGCCACCGGTCCGCTGTCGGTGCCGAAGAGAATGCGGTCGGCGCCGAAGACTTTCGCGGCGAGCGCGATGCCGCGCGGCGCCCGGCCGCTCTGACCCGTATCGAGATACACCTTCTTCAACTGCTTCGCCGGGAGCGGCGATCCTGCTTCCTCGGCCGCCATCTGCACGTGCTCGGTCACGTACGAGATCGCGCCGCCCATCATCGCGACCTGCACGGTGACGTCCGGATACGCGTCGAGGAAATCGGTGAACGCGAGCGTGACCACCCCGCTCGCCAGATGCGTCGCCGTCGCGAGCAGCGTGCGCGCGGAGACGTTGTCGCCGGCCGGCGCCTGGCCGCGTCCGGCCCCGGCGGCCGGCAGACCGAAGTACGGATTCACGGCGGTCTCGAGCTGCTGCCCCGGAATGTCGGCGCTCGCGGCGCCGCGATGCACGAAGATGTGGCTGCGGTGCTTCTGCGCGGCCGCGAAGATCGGCGCGAGCGCCCGTGCCCCGGTGAGGCTGACGAACGCGTCGAGCGGCACCACGGCGCCGATGAGCCCGAGCTCCCCGTGCGCGCGCGCCAGTTCCTCGGCTGCCCACGCGACGTTCGCCGTCGGCAGCGACGCCAGCGCCGA